>JAASTB010000037.1 GCA_021767625.1 Wenzhouxiangella sp. | reverse complement strand
GGCGAGGCCAACGTCTACCTCGTCGATGCGACGGGCCGGGTCGTGGAACACTTTCACGGACCTGCCGACAACTCCAATCTCGCAGCAATCCGAAACAGGGCGGAACGGCATTGCCCCGGTGATCGCTGAAAGCAGATCGCGCTGGGGAACGCTACCAGGGAACGGTTTTGCCCGAGTAGTCGAAGAACCCACCGGAATCGCCGGCTTCGAGATCCGCGATCACGGCCAGCAACTCGCGCGCAGCCACGTCGGGAGCGCGCACGTCCAGGCCCTTCTTGCCGAACGGGGCCGAAAGGCGGGTATCGACCGTGCCCGGGTGCAGCGCGACGCAAACGGCGTCTTTCGCCCTGCGGCGCAGCTCGATGCTCGCGGCGCGCACGAACTGGTTGAGCGCCGCCTTCGAAGCGCGGTAGCTGTACCAGCCGCCCAGGCGGTTGTCGCCGATCGAACCGACGCGCGCCGACAGGGTGGCGAAGACCGACTTGCCCTTCTTCGGCAGCAGGGGCAGGAAGTGCTTCATCAACAACGCGGGACCCGAAGCGTTGACGGCGAATGCCTTCGCCAGGTGGTCCGGGTCGAGCTGCGACCAGCTCTTCTCCGGGCCGAAGTCCTCGTCGTGGAGAAATCCGGTGGCGTCGATCACCAGCCGTACCTCGCCGACCTCCCGCTCGATCCACTCCGCGGCAGAGCGAATACTGGCCTCGTCGGTCACATCCAGCGGCGGGTCGCCATGTCGCGACAGGCCGATGACCCGCAAGCGGTCCGAATGCGTTTCGAGCTGGGCACGCAGCGCCGCGCCGATGCCGCCGCTGGCGCCGACGACGACGGCCGCGCCTTCGGCCGGAAAAGTCTTGGCTTGCCTGGGTTCGATCATGGGCTTGTCTTTTGCGCAGTCACAACGCGTTTTGGCAAGCCCGCATCGTGGAACAGGGCGCGGGAATCCCGCGTCAAGGCTGTACCGACCGACGGCGCGACTGATAGGGTGATGCGCGCACGCCAAGCCGCACAACGCCATGCCATTCTCGGTTCCCGACCCCCTGCGCCGGCTCTATCGCTTCTACTTCCCCTCGGTGCCCTTCGAGCTGCCGCTGGCGATGCAGCGCACGCAGGCGGTCAAGCGGCTGTCGGATGATGTCGTTCCCGGTTGGAAGGCCCTGTTCTCCAGGCTCGAGCAGAGCCGGCTCGGCGGCCGGGTGTCGCGCGAAGGGGTCAAGCTCTACTGCATCGAGCCGATGGAAGGGCGGCCGGGAACCTACAAGGCCAACTCCTGGCGCCCCATGCTCTTCGCCGGCTTTCGCATGCGCGGCGATACCCTGCATCTGGAAGGCGAGTTCAAGATCCACCCTTTCGTACAAGCTTTCACGGCCTTCTGGCTGTTCGGCGTGTTCGCGATCACCGCCTATGTGCTGCTCATGGCCGTCTTCCACGAGCAGATGGGCATCGACGAATCGATGCCGCTTTCCATTCCCCTGATGTGCGCAGCGCTGATCGTCGGCGGCACCCTGTTGATCAGGAAGTCATGGCAGTGGTCCGAGCATGACATCGACGTCATCACCCGGCACCTCGAGGAGACCGTCGGCGCCGATCGCTGATAGAGAGCGAATCGATCAGCCGGCGTTCTTCGTCGGATCGTTGCGCCCGTACTGGTCGTGGCTGGAGACCCAGTCCAGCGAGGAGATGGCCGCGCCCAGCGAGATCTCGCCGGCGAGCACCGTGCCGGCAATGATCTCGGCGAAGCGCATCACCCGGTCCGGGCCCTGGCATTGCATGATCGCCAGGCTCTCGGACTGCGTGGCCAGGCCGGTGCCGCCGCCGATCGTGCCGACGATCAGCGACGGCAGCGTGATCGAGATGTAGAGGTCCTTGTCTTCGGTCAGCTCGGTGTAGAGGATGCCGGCCGAGGACTCGGCCACGTTGGCCACGTCCTGGCCGGTCGCGATGAAGATGGCCGTGATGGCATTGGCCGCATGGCAGCCGTTGTTGTTCGCGCCCGAGAGCATCGAGCCGATGTTGGCGATCTTCGAATGCGTGTAGAGCTGCTCGGTATCGGCGTCCATGACGTCGCGCAGCACCTCGCGCTTGACCGTGCACTCGGCGGTGACGCGCTTACCGCGGGTACGCATCGAGTTGATCTGCGAGGCCTTCTTGTCGGTGGCGAAGTTGGACTCGAGGTAGAACTCCTTGACCTCGTCGCCGGTGTAGTTCTGCAGGATCCAGTTGCTCGCCGCGAAGGTCGCCTTGCCGACCATGTTCATGCCGGCCGCGTCGCCGGTGATGAAGTTGAACCGCGTGTAGCAGAAACGGCTGGCCAGGTAGTAGTCGACGTACTTCAGCGACACGAAGCGGTCGGATTCGCTGCACACCTCGCGCAGCGTTTCCGTTCGCTCTTTCAGCCAGTCGGCAAAGCGCCGCGCGGCAGCCGCGTCCTCGAAGCCGAACACCGGCGCGCGCTGCATGTTGTCGCCCACCACCGTGCTCTTGACCCCGCCGGACTCGCGGATGACGCGCATGCCGCGGTTGTAGGAAGCCACCAGCGTGCCTTCGGTGGTCGCCAGCGGCACGTAGAACTCGCCCTGGGCATGCTCGCCGTGGATGAGCAAGGGGCCGGCAAGCCCCAACGGAATCTGCGCGGCGCCGGTGAAATGCTCGATGTTGCCGCGCGTGGTCTTCGGGTCGAAGGCGTAGCGGGTGATGTGCTCGATGTCGGCGCCGGTTCGCTGCTTCACGAAATCCTGCCGGGCCCGGATGATGGCCTCGCCGTAGTCGTCCTCTGGATCGCGCGGAATCGTGTCCGGGGCGCGCTGGCCCGACTGCAAGCGGTCGCTCACCTTCACCGACAGCTTGCCGAACGGCGAGGCGCGAAACGCCAGTTCGATCTCGTGCTCGCCCTCGGCAAGCCGGTCGACGGCCAGTTCCAGCACCAGCAGGGTACCCAGCGGAAAATCGAGCCCGTCGCCGGAGAGCAGTTCGGGAAGCGGCGCGCCCGGCCGGCCGTCGACCGACATCAGGATGTGTTCGGGCGCGATGGCCTCGCCGTCGATGCGCACCTGCTCGACGGCTTCGAGCCGCGCCGGGCTGAGCCGGTTCTTGATCGAGAAGATCACGCCGGCCTCGGTGTTGCGCAGGCTGGCGCGGTTGTAGAGCCGCTTGAGCAGGGCCTTGGGGACAAAACGCATCATTCGGGTCACTCCCGCGCCGTCCAGCGGCGCCCATCGGATCGTGTCAAAGCGATCTTAGGACGATGTCGCCGGGGCGCTCTTGCTTCAGATCAAGGCCGAAGGCGATGCCCGGGCCTCTCGCGCCCAACGCCGGAGTAGAGCCCGGGCAGCGACACTGGCATAATGCGGCCTGAAAGGAGTTCGCAATGGGGATTGCGGACCGTGACATTCATCGCATTTTTCGGACACGCCCGGCCGAAGCGGCCGGGGTGACCAAGGGGGACGGGGACGCCGTGAACAAACCGCACAAGGAACAATCCTTCCTGATTCGCGACTCGGTTGCCAACATCCTGAGGATGGGCAGCCTGATCGCCATCGCCGTCGGGCTGTTCGCCATGACCTCCGGCGGCGTGATGGTTTATCTCAACCTCACCGCGCAACTCGAGCTGGAGCGCTCCGATCGCGCAGCCTCGCAACAGGCCGACCGCATCGAACAGGCGCTTTCGGACATCCAGACCAGTCTGCGCGACGCCAGCGTGGTCGACGCCGCACGTTCGGCCAAGGCCAACGGCGCGGCCACCAGCGACGCCCTGCGCTATGCACTGCGCGAGCGCGGCGTGGTGAACATTCTCGACGCGCGCGTGCTGCCCGGCGAGATCGACACTTTCGCGGTGAACGACGACACCGGCCTGGACTTCGCGGCCACCGAAGTCGTCATCGAAGCGATCCGCAACGGGCGCGCCGAGATTCGCGTGCTGCAGGCGGGCACCCCGTCCGAGAGCCTGGCCTTCGCACAGACCTTGCCGGGCAACAGCGGCGTGCTGCTGCTGCGCCAGACGGTCAGCGTGATCACCAGCCTGCTCGAACCCGCCGAATCACTGGACTTCCTCGCGCTGGCCCAGCGCGGCAGCCGCAACCACACCGTGCTGGGTGCCACCGGCGGTTCGACCGCCGCGCGAATCCGCGAGATCCCCATCGCCGGCAGTGGCCTGGTGCTGCAGTGGAGCCGGGCGGTGGTCCAGGCGCCGCTGGCCAACCGCGACGCCGTCATCCTGGGCAGCTCGGGCGTGATCGTGCTGATGATCGGTCTGCTGCTGCGCCGCCGCACACGCCTGGCGCGCTATCTCGACGCCGGGACGCAGGAAGCCGAGTCGGCCGCCGCCCCCGAACCCGAGCGAGTCGCGAAGCCCCGCCGGAATCCGCCGCGCCAGGCGCGCAAGACCATGGTGCTCGACCCCGAGCCGGCTCCTGCGCCGGCCCGCGCGGCATTCGATGCCGAAGACGACGAACCGCCCACCGTGGTGGCGCCGTCGCCGGACCTGCCCGAGTGGCTGCGCGGCGATGTCGAAGCCGACCTCGAGGAACTGGCGCGGGCGGACTCGGAACTGGAAGCCACCCAGCCGGCCGCCGGCCTGCCGTTTACCGAGCCGGGCAGCGACCCCGACGACGAGCTGCTGGAAGACTTCGACACCTACCAGGGTGTGGACCCCTCGCTTTTCCGCCCCGACGGGCTCTACGGCCGGGTCGACAAGGAGCTGACCGTCTCCGACATGGTGATTCTCGGCCAGGCCATCGGCTCCGAAGCGGCCGAGAAGGGCCTGCGCCGCATCTGCATCGGCCACGACGGCCGCGCCTCGGGCCCCGAGCTGGTCGAAGGCCTCGGCCAGGGCCTGAGCGTGAGCGGGGTCGACGTGATCGACCTGGGCGCCGTGCCCGCGCCGGTAGCCTGGTTCGCGGCGATGCGTATGCAGCAGGCGGGCGGCGTGATGGTCACCGGCGGCGAGCGCGACGAGGATGTCAACGGCGTGCAGATCGTCTTCGACGGCCGCTGGCTCGGGCGCGAGGAGCGCCGCGACCTGCTCGATCGCATCCGCAACCAGGAATACGCCACCGGCGCCGGCGAGAGAGCCCGGGGCGACGAGCAGGCCGCCTACAACGAGCACCTGGCCGCCAATCACCGCCTGCAACGGCCGCTGCGCGTGGTGCTCGACTGCGGCAACGCCGTCAATGGCGCGCTGGCGCCGCAACTGTTCGAATCGATGGAAGTCGATGTCATCCCACTGAACGCCGACGCAGAGACCCGCGCCGACCAGGTGGCCGCTTTCGACAGCGACGAGCGCGCCCAGGACCTCAAGCTCTGCGTCGACAACTTCGCCGCCGACCTCGGCCTGGCCTTCGACCGAACCGGCGGCCGGCTGCGCGCCGTCGCCCCGCAAGGCAAGGACGTGGACCCGGCGCGCCTGGCCGCCCTGCTGGCCGGCGACCTGGCCGACCAGGCCGAAGAACCCGTCGTCGCGGCCGACGCAGCATTGGCCGCGCAGCTCACCGCCGGCGCGGCGGCCGAGTTCCAGGTGATCGCCGCCGACGGCGATGCGGTGGCCGTCCAGCAGGCCGTTCGCGACCGCGGCGCCGCACTGGGCCTGCACACCGACGGGTCGGTCTGCAGGGCCGACGACTGGCACGGCCTGCCCGATGCATTTCACGCCGCCGCGTGGCTGCTGGCGGTGCTCGCCGCCGACGAGCGGCCGGTCGGCGAGATCCTGGCCAACTCCGGCGATCCCGGCAGCCATGCCGGAGAGCCCGGCACGAGCGCCTGAACCGGCACCCCCAAAAGTGTGATTTATTTCTCAAAATCGCTGGGTTAAGATTGCGCTAATGGATTGCCTTTTCAGGGGGCCTTCTTGGGCGAGATCAGCACCCACGACTACACCAGCGTCATCGGCCGCGCCTTCGGCAATTTCATCGTCGTGCGCGAACTCGGCCGCGGCGCCATGGGCGCGGTGTTCATCGGCTACCAGAAGACGCTCAAGCGCCAGGTGGCCATCAAGCTGCTGCCCAAGGCACTGGCCCGCAGCGAGTCGGCGCGCCAGCAGTTCCGCGACGAGGCCGAGACCATCGCGGTGCTCAACCATCCGCACATCATCACCATCTTCGACAGCGGCGAGGACGACGACTATTTCTACCAGGTGATGCAGCTGGTCGAGGGCCAGGACCTCGCCCGCATCCTGGCCAAGCTCCGCCGCCATCCCGTGCCCACGCGCCGCATCCTGCCGCTGCACCACACCATCCGCCTGGTCGGGGAGGTGCTCGACGGCCTGGAGTTCGCCCACGAGGAAGGCGTGATCCACCAGGACCTCAAGCCCGCCAACATCCTGGTCGACAACCGCACCGGGCGCGCCCTGATTGCCGACTTCGGCATCGCCAAGACCCGCCAGATCGAGTTCTACGCCCGCGGCCTGGTCGTGGGCACGCCGCAGTACCTCTCGCCCGAGCAGGCCGCGGCCGAGGACACCGACCGGCGCACCGACATCTACTCGATGGGCGTGATCCTGTTCGAGTTGCTGGCCGGCCGGCTGCCCATCCGCGACGAATCGGGCAAGCAGACCGTGGTACGCAAGATCAAGCAGCCCGACAGCTTCTTCACGCAGCCGCCGGCGGCCTGCTCACCGTGGATCGACCCGGTCATGGAGGGCATCATCCTCAAGGCTACCGCCAGCGAGCGCAGCAAGCGCTATGTGAGTGCGCGTGCCTTCGGCCAGGCGCTCCGGCGCTGGGCGGATGCCAACCTGCAGCGCGACCGGGCCGCGCCATGAACCAGCCCAGCGCCCACAACCTGGACGCGCGCACGGCCGAGCTGATCGCCCGCCAGCTCAACTCCGCCTACATGAACGCCTGCGGCTTCGGCATGGACCACCCGACGACCGCACGCGCGCTGGAGACCTTTCACGGCACGCTCGGGGCCGCGCTGAACAAGGACCCCTCGCTGTCGCTCATCCTCGACCGCGGCACCCTGTTCGTCGAAAAACACCCCGTCGGCGCGCGCTTCAACCCCAAGCGCATGGTCGACTCCTTCAACGAGATGGGCCTGGAGTCGATCACCTTCAGCAAGGGGTTCAGCGAATCCGACGCCAAGGCGCTGGTCACCGTGCTGGCCAAGCTGCTCGAATATCCCTCGCTCGACGCCGCCGAGGCGGAACTGCGGCCGCGGCAGTCCGGCGCCATCCAGTTCAACTACATCGTCTACCGCAAGGTCACCTCCGACCAGAAAGTGGTCAGCAGCGAGGATTCCGGCGTCGACCGCGGCGAGTCGGTCAAGCGCAAGAAACCGAAGGAACAGGTCTCGGCGGCGAGCGAGCGCGTGCTCGGCCAGCTCGAATCCTATTTCTCGCTCGGCCAGCTCGCCGGCGACCCCGAGGCGGCCGCACGCCAACTGAGCGATTCGAGCGGCGGCGATAACGGCAATCGCGCCAAACTGGTCGAGCATCTCAAGCGACTGGTTCGCGAAGTCGAGATGGGCGGCGGCGATGTCGAGGGCCTGTCGCCGGAAGAGCTGTTCACCGCCATGAGCACGCTGCGCCAACGCCTGCACAAGTCGGTATCGGCCCACGAGGACGTCGACCGCATCATGGCCGACGGCGGCGGCGTGGTCAGCGAGGTCGACGAACTGACCTATTCGACCCTGGTCAACCTGGTGCGCGAGGAATACCGCGGCGGCAATTTCTCGGTCAAGCGCATGGCCCAGATCATCAATCGCATGCTGCCCGACGCCGGCGATCTCAAGCGCCTGCTACCTCGGCTCCGCAAGGGGCTGATCGAAGAAGGCATGCCGCTCGACAAGTACACCCAGCTGGTCCACGAACTGTCCAACGAACTGCGCGGCGAGCACCTGGTCAGCGCGCTGGAGGCCGGCGCCGAAAACGTCGGCATGGACGTCGAGGAGATCGTCCAGAAGATCCAGGACGACCCCACCGAGGCCGCGCGCCTGGTGGTGCTGGCCGGTGAATTGCGCCAGGGCGGGGTCAGCGACCAGAACCAGCTTTCCGCGGCATTCACCGACTACATCGAGCGCGTCAGCCAGAAGCTCGCGCTCAGCCGCTTCTCGCACGGCGAGCCGCTCGACCCGGGCACACTGGGCGACCAGATCACGCGCGTGCAGAAGGAACTGATCGAGCGCATGGGCGAAGGCGGCATGTCGCCGGAAGCCTCGCGCCGGCTCGAGCAGGAGCTGGAACAGCGCATGCCGCAGCTGCGCGAATCGAGCAAGATGGAACTGTTCGAGCGCATGCTCGGCGGCAGCGAGCAGCTCACCGACACCCTGGTGCTCGACTGGCTCGAAAAGCAGGTCGAAAGCCGCGGCGAACTCGACGAACTCAGCGAGGCGATCACCGAGCGGCTCAAGCGCCACGGCTACTCTCCGCAGCAGGCCGCCCGGCTGATCGACGAACTCGTCGAGCGGCTCGACGGCGAGGGCGAACCACCGCAGCTGCCGCCGACGGTGCTCAGCGTCAACAACACCGCGCTGTTCCTCAAGCACCAGGTCAAGGCGGCGCAGCGCTACGGCAACCCGTTTTCGGTCATCAAGGTGCTGATCGAATGGCTGGTGCCCAACGACGGCAGCCCGCCCCGGCGTCCGCGCAAGAGCGACATCGGCGAGCTGCTGCCCGAACTCTACTTCCGGATCGTGCGCCTGGCCCGCGACCTCGACCTGGTTGGCTCGCTGGAAAAATCCCAGCGCGCCGTACCCTTCATCATCCTGCCCATGACCGAGGAAGAGGGCGCGAAGATCTTCCGCCAGCGCCTGCTCGACGTACTGGCCGAGTTTCCCTTCCGCCTCGACAGCGGCGAGTACACGCTCACCTGCACCGTCACCGCCGTCGGCTTCGACACCGACGAAGACAAGGACGCCAACACCTTCGTCCACCGCCTCAACCAGGCCCACCAGGCCAACCGCTGCGACACCGCCCGCCGGGCAGCGCACTCCCCGGTGCAGTCACGCTCCGGCGGCGCAGCCTAGACGCCCGAGCTCCAAAGCGCCTGGCGCGGGTAAATCAGGCTTCGGCCGCCCGCGCCTTGCGTCGGCGCTTGTTGGCGGCGAAGGCGATGCCCTGGGCGTTGATGTCGAGGTCGAGCTTCAGGTGCGACCACACGTGCTCGTTGCGGCCGAGGTTGCCGTGGCCGTCGAGCAGGCCGGCGACGTAGTCGTAGAGACGGGGGCGGCAGTAGGCTTCCAGTTCCTCGTCGGGCAGGTCGCTGGCTTCGGCGTCGTCGCGCAGGCGCTGGGCGAAGTCCAGGTGGCGAATGAGCTGCTCGGCCGCCGTTTCGATGTCGGTTACGGCCCCGAAGTGCGTCACGTAGATGCGGCTTGGGTTCTCGTCTACGAGTCGGCGAATCGACTCGCGCGCGAGTTCGGGCTCGAAGTCGGTCGGACTGGTCGAGGGAAAGGCGAAGGTCCCCTCGCCCTGCAGCATGGGATAGGCCAGGCCGAAAGCATCGCCGGCAAAGATCGCGCCCGAGGCGCTGTCGGCAATACAGAAATGATGGTTGGCGTGGCCGCGGGTGTGCAGGAAACGCAACTCACGGCGACCGAATGCCAGGGTCTCCTCGTCGTCCATCACGCGCACCCGCTCTTCGGCAACCGGCTCGATCGTTCCGTAGAGCTTTTTGAAGTTCTCTTCCCCGTACACCGCCGAGGCGCTGGCCACCAGCTTGGACGGGTCGATCACGTGCGGCGCGGCACGCGGATGCGCCAACACGGTCGCGTTCGGGCAGGCCTTGGCCAGCTTCGAGGTGCCGCCGGCGTGGTCGAGATGCACGTGCGTGATGATCAGGTACTCGACCTGATCGGGCGAAAGCCCCTGTTCCTCGAGCGCGGCCAACAGCCGCGGCACGGCCGCATTGGTGTTGTTGTCGACGAAGGCCGCGCGATCGCCTTCGACGATCAGGTAGGCCGCCGCGATCTCGGCGCGGTCGAGGTAATGCGTGTCGATGGTGTGGATGCCGGTCATGGAGTCTCCTCGGTCAGGCGCCCAGCCTATCACCGGCGGGCCGGGGCGCTTGTGCGGGCCGGCGCCATACTGTAGCGTATGGAAGAGTCCAGCGGCTACCAGGGCAGGAAGCCATGTCCCCGTCCAAGAGCAATTCCAACTACCTGATCGATCTCTACGAGCGCGTCACACGCTGGCCGTTCGGGCAGGCGCTGTTCTCGAAGATGTTCGCCCGCAAGGCGCCGTACTTCGCCACCATCGGCCCGCGCGTAACCGAACTGCGCCCCAACTTCTGCGAAGTGCAGTTCAATAAACGCCGCAAGGTGGAGAACCACATCGGCACCGTCCACGTCATCGCCATCTGCAATGCCCTGGAAATGGCCATGGGCGGCCTGGCCGAAGCCACCATCCCGAAACACCTGCGCTGGATCCCGCGCGGCATGCAGGTCGACTACACCGCCAAGGCCGATTCCGACATCCGCGTCACCGCCGAGACGAATCCCGAGGACTGGCAGCCCGGCGATCTGCCCGTCAAGGTCACCGCCTATCGCGCCGACGGCACCGTGGTGGTGCAGGGCACCATCATGCTCTACGTCTCGGAGAAGCCGCCCAGGACCTGAACAAGGTCGCGCCCCGCTTTCTCCCCGTCAGGCGACCGGAAAGGAAAGCCCGGCCGGGCGGGTTAGAATGCCGCGCACTCGTTCCCTCGCCCCGGTCCTCCCATGAAAACGCCCCCGCGGCTGCGCTCGCTGGTCGAAGACGGCCTGATCGACGAAGTCCTGTTCGAACTCAAAAGCGGCAAGGAAGCCGACGTTTTCGTCGTGCAATGCGGCGAGGAGCAGCGCTGCGCCAAGGTCTTCAAGGAAGCGCGCCACCGCAGCTTCAAGCAGGACGTGATGTACCAGGAAGGACGCAAGGTGCGCAACAGCCGCCGCGCCCGGGCGATGTCGCACCGCACCCGCTACGGCCAGAAAGAGCAGGAGAAGCTGTGGGTCAGCGCCGAGGTCGATGCGCTCTACACCTTGTCGGCCGCCGGCGTGCGCGTGCCGCAGCCCATGGGTTTCGTCGACGGCGTGCTGCTGATGGAACTGATCACCGATTCGGAAGGGCGCGTCGCCCCGCGCCTGGACAACGTCGAGCTCGACGCCGAAACCGCCAGGCGCTATCACGACCACCTGATCGGCGAGGTCGTGCGCATGCTCACCGCCGGCCTGATCCACGGCGACCTGTCGGAATTCAACATCCTCGTGGACTCGCGCGGCCCGGTCGTCATCGACCTGCCCCAGGCCGTCAACGCCGCGGCCAACAACTCGGCGGCCATGCTGCTGGTTCGCGACGTCGACCGCCTGCGCCGCCACTTCGGCCGCTTTGCACCCGACCTGCACGACACCGACTACGGCAAGGAAATGTGGGCGCTCTACGCCGGTGGCCGGCTACAAGCCGACAGCCAGCTCACCGGCCGCTACGAACCCCAGCACCAGGACATCAACCTGGACCACCTGATGGGCATCATCGACGCCGCGCGGGAAGAAGAGCTCGAGCGCCAGGAACGCCTGCGCGAGGACGAGGCCGACGAGCCCTAGGGCGCTCGGCCACGGGCCGGTTAATCGCCCGGGCGGGACCGGGTGCCATCAGAACTTGAAGTAAACGAACAGCCGGCCCGGGTTCTTCGAGTCCTTGTCCACGCGATGGTAGAGCTGCTTGATGTCCGGGCGCTCCAGGAACTTGAGAACCCGCTTCTTGAGCTGCCCCGAGCCGCGGCCCGGGATGATCTCGATCTCCTTGATCTTCTTGTCCACCGCTTCAAAGATCACGCGCTCGAGCTCGCGGTCGATGGCCGTGCCTCGGTTGTAGATGTCGTGGAGGTCGAGCTTGAGCTTGGCCATTGGGGTGTCTCCGCTGGATCGGCTACCTCGGGAGTGTAGTTGCACAGGGAACCGGGCGCTTCACAGCGTCAGGTGGCCGATGAATCCAGGTCATCCAGGCGCTCGAGC
>JAASTB010000350.1 GCA_021767625.1 Wenzhouxiangella sp. | reverse complement strand
GTGGACGACTGGCCGAGGAGCTTGACGAAGCCTTCGGCCTCTTCGGGCGTCCAGCCGGCGGACTGGGCGTAGACGGCGTCGGGGTCTTTCAGCAGGTAGCGCGAACCCAGCGCCACGGCCTGGACGCTGCCGCCGTCGGTGGCCAGGCGGACCACGCCGGTGACGTATTCGTTGGCCGAGGACAGGTAGGCCTCGAGATCGGCCTTGTGCGGCTCGAAGAAGAAGCCGGTATAGACCAGTTCGGCCCAGCGCTGGGCGATACTGGCGTGGAACTGGTTCTGGAGCTTGGTGTTGACCGCCTCGCGCAACGCGCGCTGGGCCACTAGCAGCCCGTCGATGCCCGGGCATTCGAACACGATGCGCCCCTTCAGCCCGATCGAGACATCGCCGGTATAGATGTGCCGGCCCACGCCGTAGGCGCCCAGGCGGCGGTTGAGTTCGGCCAGCAGCTGCGGGCCTTCCATGGGCTGGTCATCGAGGCTCACGGCTCGACCGCCCTGGAACCCGATGGTCAGCTCCAGCTTGCCCGCCGGCCACTCCTCGCGCGGCTTGCACCACACGTGGGTGTCCTCGCCGGGAACACCGAACTCGTCGATCTCCTGGCCCGAGAGCGTCACGCCCAGCAGGTTCTCGTTGATCGAATAGCGGCTCGACGACTGCGGCACCTCGACGCCGGCCTTTTCCATGAGCTCGAGTTCGTGGGCGCGCACGTTGCTGGTCTCGCGCTGCAGCTCGCGGATGGGTGCGTGGATGACGTAATCGCCGAGCGAGCGCACCGACTGGTCGAAGCGCAACTGATCGTTGCCCATGCCGGTGCAGCCGTGCGCAAAATGATTCGTGCCGAGCTCGTCGGCCAGTTTCAGGCACTGCTCGACGATGACGTAGCGGTCCGAGCACAGCATCGGGTACTGCTCGAGCATGCGCGCACCCGACCACAACAGCGGTACGACGAACTGGTCCCACAGCGGGCCGGCGGCGTCGAGCTCGTGATGTTCCGCCGCCCCCAGCGCCCGGGCGCGCTCGGCGATCCAGGCCTTCTGATCAGCGGCAATTCCGCCGGTGTCGACGAAGGCGGTGTGCACTTCGAAGCCCTGCTGCTTGAGCGCGAGCACGCAGTAGCTGGTATCCAGTCCGCCGGAAAAGGCGAGTACGACGCGTTCGGTCATCTTTCCATCATCCTGTGTTCGTTGTCATTCCGTTGCAGAGCACCAACTAACCAATCAATTCCGCCATCAAAGCCTTCTGCACGTGCAGCCGATTCTCGGCTTCGTCGAGGGCGACGCAGTAGTCGGCGTCCATGACCCCGTCGGTGGCCTTGATGTTTCGCCTGAGCGGCAGGCAATGGCTGAAGCGGGCATTGTCGGTAAGGGCCATCTTGGCCTCGTCGACGATGAAGTGGCGGAATGGTTCGCGCAGTTTCGCCTCTTCTTCGGGGCGGCCGTAGAAGGGCAGCGCGCCCCAGCTCTTGGCGTAGACGAAATCGGCGCCGGTGTAGGCCGACTCGATGTCGGTCGTGACGGTCAGCGAGCCGCCCGATTCCTCGGCCTGGCGGTCGGCGGCGTCCATGAATTGTTCGTCGAGCCGGTAGGCCTCGTCGGGGATCAGCATGGTCACGTTCATGCCGAACTTGCTGGCGATCAACAGGGCGGAGTTGGCCACGGCGGTGTTGAGCGGCCGCGGGTGCCAGGTCCAGGTCAGCACGAAGTTCTTGCCGTCGGGCTCGCCGAGGTGGTCCTGGATGGTGCGCATCAGGGCCAGTTCCTGGCAGGGATGCACGATGGTTTCCATGTTGATGACCGGCACGCGCGCGTACTGCGCGAGCGAACGGATCACCTTGTCCTGCCGGTCCTCCTGCCAATTCTTGAACAGGGGAAAGGCCCGCAGCGCGATTGCGTCGCAATAGCGCGAGAGCACGCCGGCGACCTCGGCGATGTGCTCCTCGGCGTCGCCGTCCATGACCACGCCGGGTTCGAACTCGATGCCCCAGGCGCCGCGGCCGGGCTCGAGCACCACGGCGTGTGCGCCGAGCTCGAAGACGCCGACCTCGAAGGAGGCGCGCGTGCGCAGAGAGGGGTTGAGAAAGAGCAGGGCGACCGAGCGCCCGGCCAGAGGGCGGCCGGATTCGCCTTCGCGCCAAAGCCGAGCGCGGTCGAGCAGGGGCTGCAGTTCGGCGCGCGACCAGTCGAGGGTGGAGAGGAAATGTCGCATGGCTTCGTCGTGGGTCAGTTCGATGATCCGACGATAGCAGGTTTGTTCAGGCGTCGGGCCCCGGCGCCACGACGACGCGATCGCGGCCCTCGCGCTTGGCCCGGTAGAGCGCTTCGTCGGCCCGGGAAAGCCACTGCCGCACCGGCTCGGCCGGCTCGAGTTCGGCAACGCCCATGCTGGCGGTCACCGGCCCGCCCGGCCCTTCGAGCTGGGTCGCCAGGGTGCGCTTGATGGTGCCGGCCAGGCGCTCGGCGCCCTCGACGCCGGTGCCCGGCAGCAGCACGACGAACTCCTCGCCGCCCAGCCGGAATATGCTGTCCTGGCCGCGCAGGCGCGAAGTCACGACTTCCACCAGGTTGACCAGGATCCGATCGCCGGACTCGTGACCGTAGACATCGTTGATCGACTTGAAGTGATCGAGGTCGAGCAGGATCAGGCTCGTCGGGCTCTCGTAGCGGACCTTCATGCGTTCGGCTTCGTCCAGGGCGTAACGCAGGGCCCGGCGGTTGCCCGCCCTTGTGAGCGGATCGCGGCTGGCGATCTCGCTCAACTGCCGCTGCTGCAGTTCGGTTCGCGTCGCGAAGATCAAGCCGAAGATGCTGACCAGCACGCCGGTGGTCACGAAACTCCAGACATCGACGGCGGAGGCGAATCGATCGGCGAACAGACTGGTCAGCG
>JAASTB010000349.1 GCA_021767625.1 Wenzhouxiangella sp. | reverse complement strand
CTCAAGGCCGGCGAGCTGGTCAACCATGTCGCCGGCCAGGTCGGCGGCAAGGGCGGCGGCCGTCCCGACTTTGCACAGGCGGGAGGGAGTGATATTTCGGCGCTTCCGGCCGCGCTGGATTCGGTGGCGGACTGGCTGCGTGAGCGCCTTTAGAGCTGTGGTGCCACGGGGGCTCACGCAGAGTCGCGGAGGAGCAGAGTGCGCAGAGAGAAGAGAAGCAAACTTGATCAAGAGTCGTAACTGATTCCTGGTCTCACACGCTGCGGTTTTCCGAAAGCCTGTTTTTCGTTTTCTCCGCGGACTCTGCTCCTCCGCGGCTCTGCGTGAGGTCCAAGCCAGCGCCTGAAAATCGCCATGCGAGACGGAATCTCCTTCGGTATAATGCGCGGTTTCCGGAGAGGTGGCAGAGTGGTTGAATGCGCCGGTCTCGAAAACCGGTAACGGGTTTTCCCCGTTCGAGGGTTCGCATCGAGCCCCTGGCGAGATCACGAGCCGGTCTTTGACCGGCGAGCCCGAAGGGCAAGCGACCGCAGGTCGCGCAGTAATCTCTCCCTCGTGCGGTCCGCAGGACCGCCGGATGGAAAAGGTTTGAAGGTGCTCCGGCTTTTTCGGAGTGCACACAGTTCGGAGAGGTGGCAGAGTGGTTGAATGCGCCGGTCTCGAAAACCGGTAACGGGTTTTCCCCGTTCGAGGGTTCGAATCCCTCCCTCTCCGCCACTCTTTACAGTCGAGCTCCACACCCGCAGGATGGCGCTTGAAGGGTCCGAAGACAGGGGAGGCGGGCCGCTCGGGTCGCGAGCATCACATGTCTGATCGATCATCATGCAACTGACCAAGTGCGCCGTCGTCGGAGTGGGTTATCTGGGCCGTTTCCACGCCCAGAAATATGCCGCTATCGACACCGCCGAGCTGGTCGCCGTGGTCGACATCGACGAGCAGGCGGCCCACCGCTCGGCCGAGGACTGCGGCTGCCGCGCCCTGACCGACTATCGCGACATCATCGGCGAGGTCGATGCCGTCTCCATCGCCGTACCCACGGTTCGTCACTACGACATCGCCCGCGACTTTCTCGATGCCGGCGTTCACGTGCTGTTGGAAAAACCCATCGCGAGCACGCTGGAGGAGGCCCGCGCGCTGACGCGCCTGGCGCGGGAGCGCGGCGTGGTATTCCAGATCGGCCACCTCGAGCGTTTCAATGCCGCCTTTCTGGATCTCGGCGGCTTCAAGCTCAGCCCCCTTTTCATCGAGTCGCACCGGGTGGCGCCCTTCAAGCCGCGCTGCACGGACGTCAACGTGGTGCTCGACCTGATGATCCACGACATCGACCTGATCCTGGGTATGGTCAACAGCCCGGTGCGCTCGCTGGCGGCCAACGGCACCTCGGTGCTTTCCGACGAGCTGGACATCGTCAACGCCCGCCTGGAGTTCGAGAACGGCTGCGTGGCCAACGTCACCTCCAGCCGGGTGAGCGTGAAGTCCGAGCGTCGCATGCGGATCTTCCAGCCCGAGGCCTACATTTCGATCGATTTCCAGAACTGCGGCCTGGCCGTGCACCGTATCGGTGAGCGCGAGATGTTTCCCGGCGTGCCCGAGATCCTGCGCGAGGAATCCTCCTTCGAGGAAAACGACGCGCTCAGGCGCGAGATCGAGTCCTTCGTCTCGGCCGTGCGCGACGGCACGCCCGTAGTCGTCACCGGCGAGGACGGCCTGCGCGCCCTGGAGACGGCGATGCATATTTCCGCCATGGTGGATTCGCGTCCCGCAACCGGTGAAGTGCGTTCGGCATGAAGCCGATTCCCATGGTCGACCTCGGCGTTCAGTACGAGCGTCTCAAGCCCGAAATCGACGCCGCCATTGCCGAGGTGATGGCGGGCACTCGCTATATCCTGGGCCCCAATGTCCAGGCGCTCGAATCCGAGCTCGCCGATTTCCTGGGCGTGGCCCATGCCGTCAGCTGCGCTTCCGGAACGGATGCGCTGCACCTGGCGCTGCGCGCTGCCGGTATCGAGCCCGGTGACGAGGTGATCACCTCGCCGTTCACCTTCATCGCCACGGCCGAGGCGATCTGCTACTGCGGCGCCGAGCCGGTGTTCGTCGACATCGACCCGCGCACGTTCAACCTCGATCCCGACGGCGTGGCCGAGGCGGTCGGCGAACGAACCCGCGCGATCCTGCCCGTCCACCTGTTCGGCCAGCCCGCCGACATGGCGGCGCTGTCGGCTTTGGCCGAAGCGCGAGGGCTGATTCTGATCGAGGACTGCGCCCAGAGCTTTGGCGCCACGCATGAAGGACGTCAGACCGGCAGCATCGGCCGGGCCGGCGCCTTCAGCTTCTTCCCCAGCAAGAACCTCGGCGCCTGCGGCGACGGCGGCCTGATCACGACCAGCGACGCCGAGCTGGCCGACGAGATCCGGATGCTGCGCAACCACGGTCGCCGCGTGGACGGCTACCAGCACGAAGTGGTCGGCTACAACAGCCGCCTGGACGAACTGCAGGCTGCCATCCTGCGCGTCAAACTGGGCCATATCGAGGAATTCAATCGCCAGCGTCGGCGCGTGGCCGCCGGTTACGGCGAGCGCTTGTCCGACACGGCGCTCGAGATGCCCTTCGAAGACGGCCTCGGCCGGCATGTCTACCACCAGTTCACGATGCTGGTGCCGGAAGGTCGGCGCGATGAACTGCAGGCCGCCCTGAGCGACGCCTCGATCGCCAGCGCCGTCTACTATCCGACGCCGCTGCACCGCCAGCCGGCTTTCTCCGGCTACAGCCGCGCCGGGTCGCTCGCCCGTAGCGAGTCGGTCGCCGAGCGCTGCCTGTCCCTGCCGATCTTCCCGGAAATGACCGAGGACCAGATCGATCGCGTCGCCGACACCCTGAGGGCGGCACTCTGAT
>JAASTB010000348.1 GCA_021767625.1 Wenzhouxiangella sp. | reverse complement strand
TTGCCGATGTATTCGCGGATCACCTGCTCGCAGGCGCGGTCGACATCGCTGACGTAGTCGTGCCGGGCCTTGCGCTCGACCGGGATGCCTTCCAGGCGCGAGCGGTACTTGACCGCCAGCTGGCCGGCGCGGCGCGCGGCCTCGGAGGCGATGTTGATATACGGGTTGGTGGACATTGCGAGCGCAGCTTCGGTGCCAAACCCGTAAGGATAAAGGATTCTCCCGTCCTGTGCCGTCTTTCTGGGCCGGCGTTCGGGGCTCACGCGGAGCCGCAGAGGGGCGGAGTCCGCAGAGAAAAGGCCCGGGATGGGGTGAATTGCACTCAGGAGTGTCGCTCAGCCGCTTTATAAAGCCCGGGACGTCAGCGGACTCACTCACTGCATTCCTCTGCGATCTCCGCCCCTCTGCGACTCTGCGTGAGTCAATCGACTCCAGCGCCCTCTAACGCCCGCAAGGGTAGAATGGCGCGCATGACGAACGCAGCGAGCAATATCCGGGTCGTGCTGGTCGGTACGACGCATCCGGGCAATATCGGCGCCACGGCGCGGGCGATGAAGGTGATGGGGCTGTCGCGCCTGTACCTGGTCTCGCCGCAGGGCTTCCCGTCGGGTGAGGCGACGGCCCGGGCCTCGCATGCCGACGATATCCTGGCCGGCGCCGTGGTCGTCGACGGCTTCATGGAGGCGATTGCCGGTTGCCCCCTGGTGCTGGGCACCTCGGGAAAGGACTGGTCATTGCCGCAGCCGGCGATCGACCCCCGAACCGCGGCCGCGAAGGCGGTTACCGAGGCGGCAAACCACGAGGTCGCCCTGGTCTTCGGGCGCGAGAAGACCGGGCTGCACGTCGAGGAGATCAAGCACTGTCATTCGCTGATCAGCATCCCGACCAGCGAGACCTACGGCTCCCTCAACCTGGCCCAGGCCGTGCAGATCCTCGCCTACGAAGTGCACCTGGCGATGATCGGCGGTGCCCCCGGCGAGACGCCGCCGTCGGACTGGCACCCGGTCGAGCCCGAGCGGCTCGAGTTCTTCTTCAAGCGACTGGAAGAATCCCTGCTGGCCATTCGCTTTCTCAATCCGCGCCAGCCCAAGCGCCTGATGCAGCGCCTGCGCCGCCTCTACCTGCGAGCCCGGCCCGACGAGAACGAGCTCAATATCCTCAACGGCATCGTGTCGCACACCCTCGGAGTCGTCCGTGAGCGAGAAGACGAAAGCGACCGCTGAGCCGGCCGGCGACGACGACCGCTACCAGCGCATCTGGGAAGCGGTCGCAGGAATTCCCACCGGCTGCGTGCTCAACTACGGCGAAGTGGCCCGCCGTGCCGGCCTGCCGGGCAAGGCGCGCCTGGTCGGCCGGGCACTCGGCCTGGCCCCGAAGAAGATGGCGCTGCCCTGGCACCGCGTCGTCAACGCCCAGGGCAGGATCAGCTTCCCGGAGGACAGCCGCAAGGCTGCCGAACAGCGCCGGCGCCTGGAAGAGGAGGGTGTCGAGTTCGAGGGCGGCAGCATCGACCTGGACCGCTTCAGCCCGGAACGCGCGCTGGACCGCATGCTTTGGGGGCCAAGTTAGCCGCTTGCGCGGCGTTTGTTGGTTTGTTGGTTTGTTGGTTTTTTGGTTCGGCTCGTCGGGCTTTGCGGGGCGGCTGCGCCGCGTTTGCCTTGGCGGGTTCTGTGAACTTGGCTTTCGTCATCAATTGTTTGCGTAGAAGTGCTGTAGCAACCGGAAGACCGACGGTTCGTGTTGCTCGAGCCATTCGGGGGCGTCGAAGTAGTACTCGCTGGTGACGGCGAAGTACTCGGCGGGTGATTCGGCGGCGTAGGGGTCGATGGCGGGTTCCTCGTCGCGGTCGAGGGCGGTGTTGATTCGTTCGAAGGCCTCGGAGAATTCGTGGGTCCACTCAGCGGCATCCATGCTGGCCGGCAGCGGCGGGAAGCCGTCCATGTCGCCGTTGAGCTGGTCGATCTGGTGGGCGAGCTCGTGGACGACGACGTCAAAGCCCTGGCCCTGGGCGGAGTCCATCACGTCGGCCATCGAAAGCACGACCGGCCCGCGGGCCCAGGCCTCGCCGGCGCGCAGGTCGCGGCCGTGGCTGACCACGCCGGCTTCGTCCTCGAATTCCTCCTCGGCGACGAACTCGTCGGGATAGAGGATGAAGGTGTGGAAATCGGCGTAGGCGTCGATGCCCAGCTCGAGCACGGGCCGTGCGGCGAGCAGGGCGACGGCGAGGCAGTCCTCGTAGCCCGGCTCCAGGCCGCCTGCGCCCAGGAAGGTCTTGGAAGCCAGGATCTCGGCCGCGCGACGGCGCAGGCGATTCGCCGATTCTCCCTTGATGCCGGCCAGGACCGGAAAATGCCGGAGGACCGCCGCGACCGCCTCACCCTGGGGCATGGCGGCGTCAACCTTGCGTTGCCAGCGTCTGTGGCGCCACTTCTTCAGCATCGGAATCGGGCCTTGTCGTCCAGCGCCCGATTATCGGTCATCCTCGTCAAACGAACCAACGAACCAACGAACCAACGAACCAACGAACCAACGAACCAACGAACCAACGAACCAACGAACCAGCCAATGCGGTAAGCTTCACCCCCATGGCGACCGCCCCTTCCCAAGCCGAGCGCGACGCGGTGCTGGCACTGGCCCGCGAGCTGATTTCGCGCGCATCGGTCACGCCCGAGGACGCCGGTTGCCAGCCCTTGATCGCCGATCGGCTCGAGGCCGCGGGAATGACGGTCGAGTCGATGGATGTCGAGGATGTTCGCAATCTCTTCGTCCGTCACGGCAGCGGCGCGCCGCACCTGATGCTGGTGGGGCATACCGACGTGGTCCCGCCTGGGCCGGAGTCGAACTGGACTTCGCCCCCCTTCGAAGCGGAGTTCCGGGACGGCGTGCTCTACGGCCG
>JAASTB010000036.1 GCA_021767625.1 Wenzhouxiangella sp. | reverse complement strand
GAAGGGGAAGTCGCGCAGTACATCATCACGCTGACCGGGCCCGATCGAAAGGCGCTGGTGAGCATCGAGAGCTCGCACGAGGGCGCCGCGCAGCCGATGCCCCGCACGGCGAGCGAAACGCCCGCGGCAGAGCAGGGCAGCGGCGTGCTCGTCGGGCGGGTCGTGTCCACCGAGGACGGTTCACCGGTCGCCGGCGCGCGCGTGTTCGTCAGCGGCACGCCCGTGGAAGCGCGCACCGGCGAAGACGGACGCTTCCGGGTGGAAGTGCCGACCGGCCAGTATGCCGTTTCCGTGCTGCACAGCGAATTCGCCACGCGCACCGTCGACGACGTGCCCATCGAGCAAGACAGCCAGACCGAACGCAACTTCGAGCTGCCGCCCGCCGGGCTGGAGCTGGCCGAGTACGTGGTCGTCGAACCCTACATCCAGGGCAGCGTGACTTCGGTGATCGCCGAGCAGCGCGAGACCTCGGGCGTGGCCAACATCATCGGTACCGAGCAGTTCTCCCGCGCGGGCGACGGCGACGCCGGCAGCGCGTTGGCCCGCGTGACCGGCCTGACCCTGGTCGGCGGCGAGTTCATCTACGTGCGCGGGCTGGGCGAGCGCTACTCGAGCACTCTCCTCAACGGCGCCAACGTGCCCAGCCCGGATCCGACGCGAAAGGTCGTGCCCCTGGACCTGTTTCCGACCGGCGTGATCGAGTCCATTCGCGTGCAGAAGAGCTACTCACCCGAGATGCCGGGCGACTTCGGCGGCGGCGTGGTCGAGATCCGCACCCGGGGCATTCCGGAAGAAGACTTCCTCGAAATGAGCCTCTCCGTCGGCGGACGGCAGGGCACGACCTTCAAGGACGGCCTGACCTACGAGGGCGGCGACCGCGACTTCCTGGGCATGGACGACGGCACGCGCGAATTGCCCGGACCGATCGCCGAGGTCATCGCCGACGGCGGCACGATCACCGAACAGAACATCGTCAATCCCGACGGCCTGACGCCCGAGGAGATCGAGGCACTTGGCGAGTCCTTCCCGGTCATCTACGAAGTGGACCGCCGCAAGGTGGGTCCCGACCTCGGGCTGTCGATCGAGGGCGGCAAGCTGTTCGACTTCAGCGACGACTGGACAGCCGGCGTCACAACGGCCGTGATGTGGTCGGACTCCTACCAGACGCGCACCGAGCAGCGGCAGAGCTTCGTCCCGTTGGGCGACGGCAGCCTGCGGCCCAACGACGACTACGAGATCGAGCGCTCCACCCGCGACATCGAGCTCAGCGGCTTCCTGACCGCGGGACTGCAGTACACCGAGAACCATCGCATCAACCTGACCTCGATGCTGCTACGCCAGACGCAGGACGAGACCTTCATCCAGGAGGGCTACAACCTGGACGAGGACGGCATCGTGCGCTTCACCGAGATGGAGTGGGAGGAGCGCGAGCTGCTTTCCCACCAGCTCCGCGGCGAGCACACCTTCGGCTTCCTGGGCGACACGCTCCTGGAATGGGACTACGCCGATTCGCGCGCGCGCCGCGACGTCCCCGACCAGCGGCGCTACCGCTATGATCCCGACAGCGAGTCGGACTTCATCTTCTCGCGGCGCTCGGACAACATCGTGCGGCGATTCTCCTACCTGGTCGACGACGCCACCGACTATGGCATCGACCTGAAGGTGCCGTTCGGCGCGGGCTGGTTCAGCGGCAACGTCAGCGTCGGCGGACGCCGCCTTGACAAGTCGCGCGAGTCGAGCATTCGCCGCTTCCAGTTCGACGGCGTCAACCGGATTCCCTTCGATGTCCGTCGCAACCTGAATCCCGAAGAGTTCTTCAATCCCGAGTTCATCGGTCCGGACGGCATCGAGATCAAGGACTCCACGCGCGAGACGGACAACTACACCGCGCAGCTCGAAGTCGACGCCCGCTATGCCAACCTCGACATGACCTTTTTCGAGCGGCTGCGCCTGACCGCCGGCATGCGCGTGGAGGACTGGAGCCAGAACGTCACCACCTTCCAGCTGCTCAATCCGCAGGCGACCCCGGTCGTGGCCGATCTGTCCGCCGAAGACCGACTGCCGGCTTTCTCTGCAACCTGGTACCTGACGCAAAACCAGCAGATCCGGGCCAGCTACGCCGAGACCATCGTGCGTCCCGACTTCAAGGAGCTGTCCCCGGCGCCATTCACCGACCCTGTCCTCAACCGCGAGGTCATCGGCAACGCCGAGCTCGTGCCGTCCGACATCGAGCACATGGACCTGCGCTGGGAGTACTACCCCGAGCCCTCCGAACTCATCTCGGTGGGGCTGTTCTACAAGTCGATCGTCAATCCCATCGAGGTGACCGTCGAAGCCGGCGTGGAACAACGACTGACCTATGCCAACGCCGACGAGGCCGAAAACTACGGCGTGGAACTCGAATGGCGCAAGAGCCTCGGGTTCTTCGGCGACTTCCTGGGTATCGAGTCGGTCTGGGACCGGCTATACGTGGCCGGCAACTACTCCTGGATCGAATCGGAGATATTCATCGAGGATCTCGGCATCCTGACCAATGAAACCCGTCCGCTTCAGGGGCAGTCGCCCTACGTGGCCAACCTGCAGATCGGCTACGACGACGAGGAACGCGACTTCTCCGCGACCATGCTGTTCAACATGGTCGGCGAGCGCATCGTCGAGGTCGGCGTGCTCGGAGCGCCCGACAAGAAGGAACAGCCCACGCCGGACCTCGACCTGGTCTTCCAGTGGCGCATGTTCGACCTGTTCGACTTCAAGGCGGAGTTCGGCAACTTGCTGGACTCCGAGTTCGAGGTCCGTCAGGGCGAGGAAATCACCCAGCGTTACAAGCGGGGCCGAGAATTCAGCCTCGGCGTGAGCTGGGAATACTGACTTTTTCGCGTGCGCTGCGGCGCCTGTAAAGAATCGGTCACCTTCGAGTCACGGGACTGACATTGATCCCCCCTAGGCTGAGCGAGATGACGATAGATCGTCTTCATCGTCCTTCACTTGCGAACGGAAAGCAGAGGAAAGAAGCATGCTCAAGCACATGAAGCGCAACTTGCTGGCGGTTGCGGCCGGATCGATGCTGATCGGGTCGGCAAACGCCTTTGTTGTCAACGAACAGTTCACCGGTAACTACAACGAAGAGGGCAAGAGCGGCCGCGGTCTCATCCTGGACATCATCGATTCCAGCGAGTCCGAATTCGGCAACGGCGTCGTCGCCCAGTGGTTTACCTTCCGCGACGGCGAGCCGCTGTGGCTGGTCGCCACCGGCCCCATCGACCAGAACACCGACACCGCCGAACTCGAGTTCCTTGAAGTCACCGGCGGCACCTTCGGCCCTGACTACGTGTCCGGCGATTCCACCAACACCTCCTGGGGCACCGCCACGCTGCAGTTCAACAGCTGCAACAGCGTCACCCTGGACTACGACGGCGCCGACGGAGCCGGTTCGCTGGATCTGCGCCCCGTCATCCAGGGCAGCGAATGCGTGGTCAAGGAAGAGTTCGACGGTTGCCCGGCCTTCGCCACGGAAGCGCCCTTCGACGGCGCCTGCATCGTCGGCGGCGAGCAGAACGGTGACCTCACGCTGAGCAACGAAATCACCTGGCTGGTGCAGGGCCAGCTGGTCATCAACGACGGCGCTTCGCTGACGATCGAGCCCAACACCGAGATCATCGGCGGCACGCTGGGCGACACCGACACCCTGGTGGTCAAGCCCGGCGGCCAGATCTTCGCCGAAGGCACCGCCAACAACCCGATCATCATGCGCGGCCTCGACGCCATGACCCGCGCCGAGTGGGGCGGTGTCGTGATCAACGGCCGTGCGCCGATCAACGGCTGCGCCGAAGGCGTCGACCCCTGCACCGCGCAGGGCGAAGGCAACTCCGGTGAGTACGGCGGCAACGATCCGCACGACAACAGCGGCGTCATGCGCTACGTCGTCGTGTCCAACGCCGGACGTCAGTTCAGCGAAGAGAACGAACTCAACGGCATCGCCTTCCAGGGCGTGGGCGACGGCACCACGGTCGAGTACATCCAGGTCCACCTGAACGAAGACGACGGCGTCGAGTTCTTCGGCGGCACCGTCAACGCCAAGTACCTGGTCCTGACCGGCATCGGCGACGACAGCCTCGACTGGACCCAGGGCTGGCAGGGCAAGGTGCAGTATGTCCTCGCCAAGCAGTACACCGACAACGGCGACCAGGGCATCGAAGCCGACAACAACGGCGACGCCAACGACTCGCTGCCGCGTGCCATGCCGATGCTGGCCAACCTGACCTTCATCGGTCAGTCCAACACCGACATCGGCTTCCTGCTGCGCGAAGGCACGGGCGCCCACATCGCCAACGCCATCGCCACCGGCTTCGGCGAGTTCTGCCTCGACATCGACAACGAGTCGACCTTCCTCAACGAGGAGAACCTGAGCATTCAGAACAGCGTTCTGGGCGGCTGCGGCGAGACCTTCAGCGAAGACGCCGAAGACGCTTTCTCGGTGGCCGACTGGTTCTTCAGCTACCCGAACAACGTCGAAGCCAACCCGAACCTGAACAACTACATGCTCAACGCCGGTTCCCCGGCCATCGGCATCGGCGCTGTTCCGTTCGAAGACGACTTCTTCGACAACGTCGACCACGCGGGTGCCTTCCCGGCCACCGGCGCAGACTGGACCAAGGGCTGGACGGTCGGTCTCGACCGCACCGCGCCGCTGGGCCAGTAAGCACAAGCTTCAAGATCCAGACAGACCCATTGCAGTATTTAGGCCCCGCTTCGGCGGGGCCTTTTTTTGTTCAGCCCGGAATGTGATCGGGTCCGAAGGAGTCCGGCAGCAGCTCACCGATCGTGTAGGTCTTCTGCACCCGGCCTTCATCGTCGATCAGGGCCACCCAGGTTTCCGGCGAGGCGAACTCGCGAATGCGCTGCCGGCAATCGCCGCAGGGCGGGCAGGGCCGGCCGCCGGGGCCGAGCACGTAGACCAGACGGATATCCCGATCGCCTGCGTTCGCCATGGCCGAAATGGCGGAAGCCTCCGCGCAGGTGCTCTTGAAGTGGGCGACCTCCACATTGGCGCCGCCGAAATGCCGGCCCGTTCCGCTCTCCACCACGGCGGCGACGGGATGATCGGAATAGGGCGCGTAGGCGTTGCCGCGCAGGCGCTTGAGTTCCGCCAGGAGGTCTTCGTCGATGTTCTTCATGCCTGTCTCCGGGGCTGTCTTGCCGTGTCGGGGCCGAAACTCGTGCCGTCAGGCAGCGGGTCGAGGCCGAAATGACCGGCCAGGGTCTGGCCGATGTCCGCGAAGGTCTGCCGCGCGCCGATGCTGCCCGGCTCGAGGCCGGCGCCGCGGGCGAGGACGGGGACATGTTCTCGGGTATGGTCGCTGCCCGGCCAGGTCGGGTCGCAGCCGTGGTCGGCGGTGAGGAGCAGCATGTCCTCCTCGCCCAGCGTCGCCGTCAGCCGCGGCAGCTGCTTGTCGAAGTACTCGAGCGCTCCCGCGTAGCCGTCGGGGTCGCGCCGGTGGCCGTAGACCATGTCGAAGTCCACGAGATTGGCCATGACCAGGCTTCGCTCCTTGGCTTTTTTCATGGCGCCGAGCGTGGCCTCGATCAGTGCCGCGTTGCCGTCGGCCTTGATCGCCGAGCTGATGCCCCGCTGCGCGAAGATATCGGCGATCTTGCCGACCGCGACGACTTCGCCGCCGTTGTCGACCAGGCGTTCCAGAACGGTGGGTGAGGGCGGCGGCACGCTGTAGTCGCGGCGGTTGCCCGTGCGAGCGAAATCTCCGGCGTGGTTGCCCACGAAGGGCCGGGCGATCACCCGGCCGATGGGTTGGTCAGCGTAACGCTCGTCGAGCACTTCGCGGGCGAGTTCGCACAGCCGGTAGAGACGCTTGAGGCCGAAGAACTGTTCGTGCACGGCGACCTGGAAGACCGAGTCGGCCGAGGTGTAGACGATGGGCTTGCCGGTCTCGATATGTTCGACACCCAGTCGCGCGATGATCTCGGTGCCCGAGGCATGACAGTTGCCGAGCATGCCGGGCAGCTCGGCCCGGCGGACCAGTTCGTCGAGGAACTCGGCCGGAAAACTTTTCTCCCTGTTGCGGAAGTAACCCCATTCGAAGCACACCGGCACCCCGGCCATTTCCCAGTGGCCCGAGGGCGTGTCCTTGCCGCTGGAGATCTCCTTCGCATAGCCCCAGGCGCCGTCGACCCGGTCCGGGAGGGCGACGCCCGCCGCCGTCGTGCCGGTACTGGCCCGGTGGGCGTGGAACAGGCCCATCCGGGCCATGTTGGGCAGGGCCAGGGGCCTGTCCTGTTCGAAGCGGTATCGGGCGATATGACCCAGCGTGTCGGCGCCGGCGTCGTCGAAGCGATCGGCATCCGCAGAAGCGCCGATGCCGAAGGAGTCGAGGACGATGACGAGTGCGCGCGGCATATCAGTTCTCTCCGGGTATCAGTCTCTCGGAAACCAGCGGCGGCCGTTCGCTCGGGCGCTCGCCGATCCGGCAGGCCTCGCGGATTGCCGCGGCGGCTCTTTCGGCGTCGGCTTCACTTCGGGCGTGAACCCGCGCCAGCGGGCGGTCCGTATCCACTTCGTCGCCGATCTGCACGAGGCCGGTGAGGCCCACGGCCGGGTCGATGCGATCCTCGGCCTTGCGACGCCCGCCGCCGAGGTCGACCACGGCCATGCCCAGCGCGCGCACATCGATGAATTCGACGAAACCCGGCCGGTCGGCGTGGACCGCCTGGACGACCGGCGCCGCCGGCAGGTGTCGCTCCGGCGCGTCCACCAGGTCGGCAGGGCCGCCCAGGGCTTCGACCATGGCGCCGAAGCGTTCGGCCGCCCGGCCGCTGTCCACCGCCTCGTCGACCCGTTTACCGGCCGAGTTGGGATCCTGCGCCAGGCCGCCGGTTACAAGGGCTTCGACCGCCAGCTCGCGGCTGAGTGCCGTCAGCGACTCGCGTCGCGGCCGACCGCGCAGGCAGTCGATCACCTCGAGAATTTCCAGCGCATTGCCCGCGCTGTCGGCCAGCGGCTGGCTCATGTCCGTCAGCAGCACGTGCGTACGCACGCCGGCTGCCGTGCCCACTTCGGTCAGGCGCCGGGCCAGGTAGCGGGCCTGCTCGAAATCTGTCATGACCGCGCCGTTGCCCGTCTTGACGTCGAGCACCAGGCCGTCGAGGCCCTCGGCCAGCTTCTTCGACAGGATCGAGGCCACGATCAGCGGCACCGATTCCACCGTGGCGGTCACGTCGCGCACCGCATACAGACGCCGGTCGGCCGGTGCCAGCTCGCCCGTCTGCCCGATGATGGCGCAGCCCTGTTCGCGCACCACGCGCTGAAACAGTTCTGAATCCGGCGAAACCTCGTAGCCGGGAATGGCCTCGAGCTTGTCCACCGTGCCGCCGGTGTGGCCCAGGCCGCGCCCGGCGATCATCGGAACGTAAGCGCCGCACGCGGCCAGGATCGGGGCAATCAGCAGCGAGGTCACGTCACCCAGGCCGCCGGTGGAGTGCTTGTCGAGCACCGGGCCTCGCAGGGCTGGCTCGTCCCAGCGCAACACGCGGCCGGAATCGCGCATGGCCGTCGTAAGCGCCACGCATTCGGCGTCTTCCATGCCGTTGAGATAGACCGCCATGGCGAAGGCGCCGAGTTGCTCGTCGCCGACCGAGCCGTCGGCGATGCCGGCGACCAGTTCATGGATGGCGCGGGGGTCGAGCACCCGCCCGTCGCGCTTGCGAGCGAGTATTTCGCGCACTTGCATCAGTAGCAATCCGGGTTTTCGTCCGCCGGCGCGGCGCCACTGAGCGTGGCCAGCAAATCGTCGAGCAGGCCGGAGGCGCCGAAGCGGAAGTGATCCGGTCCGATCCAGTCGGGCCCCATGATTTCGGCAGCCAGGTCGAGATAGTCGCGCGCCTGGGCGGTCATGCGGACGCCGCCGGAAACCTTGCAGCCGACATCGCGCCCGCTGTCCCGAATGACCTCGAGCAGGATCCGGGCAGCCTCGGGCGTGGCGTTGACCGGCACCTTGCCGGTGGAGGTCTTGAGGAAGTCGGCGCCCGATTCGATGGCGATCTCGGCTGCCCGACGAATCAGTCCGATTTCGGCCAGCTCGCCCGTTTCCAGGATGACCTTGAGCGGATGTTCGCCGCAGGCCTGGCGCGCGGCCGCCACGAGGCGACGGCCGGACGCCTCGTCGCCGCTGCGCAGCGCCCGCCACGGAAAGACGAGGTCGATCTCGTTGGCGCCCGCCTCGAGCGCGGAGCCGATCGCCGTCACGACGCTGTCGGCATCTCCATCGCCGCCGGGGAAATTCACCACCGTGGCGATAGCGACCCGGCCAGCCAGTCCTGCCTCCTCCAGTGTGCTCGCGGCGGTCGCGACGAACCGCGGGTAGACGCACACCGCGGCCACGCAGCCGTGGGGCGTTTCGGCCCGGCGGCAGAGCGCTTCGATCCGGCCATCATCGTCTCCGTTTTCGAGACGGGTCAGGTCGATCAGCGGGATCGCCCGGCCAGCTGTTTCCGTAAGAGAAGTCATCGTTTCGAAGTCATCCTGAACCTACCCGCACAGGATAGCGGAATGCCATCGGCTCATTGCCGTTTCGTCGGAGGGAAATCCCGAGCGAAGGCAGCTGCAAGCGTCTGATCGAGGTCAAAATCGCCGATTACAATGACTTGCTAAACTGAACGCTGATAATGCACCCGACGGGAAGGATGCATGAGCGCAGATCCGGGAGACCTGCCTCTGGGGCAAAGCTGTGAGGCCGCGCTGCTCGACACGCTGCTCGACGTGTCTGGCCTGCTGGTGGTAGTGCTCGATGCCGAGGGGAACATCCGGCGATTCAATCGCGCCTGCGAGCAGCTGACCGGCTACGAAGAGGGCGAGGTCCTCGGCCGCTCCATCTGGTCCACTCTGATTCCAGAAGACGAACTGCCGAACGTGCAGCAGGTGCATGGCCGGCTGCGCCAGAACGAGGAAGCCAGCAATACGTACGTCAACCACTGGATGACCCGCGAAGGAGAACGCCGGCTCATACAGTGGCGCAACGCCACCCTGCGCGACGAGCGCGGCGTGGCAACCGCCTTCGTGGGCACCGGTATCGACGTCACCGAGCAGGAACGCGCTCTCAAGGCCCGGCTGCGCTGGGAGCACGAACGGCACTACCTGCTCGATGCGTTGCCGGTTTTGATCGCCCATGTCGGAGCCGATTTCCGGATCCGTTTCGCCAATGATGGCTACAGGCAGTGGTTCGGTCTCGAGCCGCAGCAGGTGCAGGGCGAGCACGTGCGATCGATCATCGGCGAGACCGCCTTCGAGACCCTGGAACCCTGCTTCAGAGAGGCGCTTGCCGGCAGGCGCTCGGTCTATCACGGTGAAGTCGTCTATCTGCACGGTCCGTCGCGCTTCATACACGGCACTTACATCCCGGCGTTCGACGAAAACTCGAAGGTCGACGGTTTCTACATCGTTTCGGTTGATCTCACCGAACCGCAGCGACTCCGCCAGGAACGCGACCGGGCCCGGCAGGAAGCGCAGTCGCATCTCCTCGAACTGGCCCACGCCACCCGGCTGGCGGCGATGAGCGAAGTCGCCACCGGCCTGGCGCACGAGATCAGCCAGCCGCTGACGGCCATCGCCGCGACGGCCGAAGCCTGCTTGATGGGGCTCGACGCCGACCCGCCTCGCATCGACTCCCTGCGTTCGTCGCTGGAGAAGGTCGCGGCCCAGGGACAGCGTGCCCGCAAGATCATCGAGCAGTTGCGGAGCTTCCTGCGCAAGGAAGAGGAAGACGCTCGCGAGGACTGTGACCCCCGCAAACTGGTCCAGGACGTCCTGCTCCTGCTCGAGTCCGAACTGGCCGCTGCAGGGGTGGAAGTCGAAGCCGACATCGAGGAAAGCATCCGTTTCGTTCACGTCAACCGCATCCAGATCGAGCAGGTGCTGTTCAACCTTGTGCGCAATGCCGTCGATGCACTCCGGGAGCATGGTGGAGAGCGTCGCGTCCGAATCCGGTGCCGACCCATGCAGGACAAGCCTGCCTGCCTCGTCGAGGTCGCGGATTCGGGCCCCGGCATTTCCGAAGTCGACAGGTCGCGACTGTTTCATCCTTTCTACACGACCAAACGACAGGGCCTGGGCCAGGGACTATCCATCTGCCGTTCCATCCTGGATCGCCACGGCGCCGCCATCGAGGCGGAGAACGGTCCCCGGGGCGGTGCCGTGTTCCGGTTCACGCTGCCGCTCGGGGGAAGGGCCGGTGAGTAGCGTTCAGGACGATCGGGCCACCATCGTGATCGTCGACGACGACGGCCCCGTCCAGGAGTCGCTGCAGCTCTTGCTGGAGACCGCCGGGTATCGCACCTGCCGACACCGCAGCGGGGAGGAACTGCTGAACCACGGTCCACCGGATGGCCCCGCCTGCCTGCTGCTGGATCTCAACATGCCCGGCATGGACGGTATCGAGGTCCAGCAGAAGCTGGATGCTTCCGGCTGGAACGTGCCGATCGTATTCCTGACCGGGCACGGCGATGTCCCGGCCGCCGTCAAGGCCCTCAAGGGCGGGGCGGTCGATTTTCTCCAGAAGAGCGAACTCGAACCGGCCGTGCTGCTCGAGCGCATCGCACAATGCGTTACCGAGCACGAGCGAAGGATGGCCGACCAGGCGGCTTCCGCATCCGAGCGGGAACTATTGTCGCAGTTGACGGCGCGGGAGCTCGAGGTGGCACACCAGGCTTCTGCCGGCCTGACGAACAAGGTGATCGGGCTCGAACTGGGCATCAGCGAGCGAACCGTCGAAATCCACCGCGGCCGCGCCATGAAGAAGCTCGGCCTCAGGACGGCCGCCGATCTGGCTCGCATGAAAACGCTATTCGACGGTTATCTCGGGGGGTGATACTGTGAGTATCAGGTCTAAATTTATTGACCAGTATCACTAAGTCTCGTCGGGCTTCATGCTCCAATTGAATCTCTTTCCTGCTGGTGTGGACGGCCAATCAGGGATTCATCATGAGTATTCAAAGGGAGCAGCCCTTGATACATGTCGTCGACGACGACGAAGCGGTCAGAAGCAGCCTGACCCTGCTCGGTGAGGCGCGTGGCTGGAGCGTTCGCTCCTACGCCAGCGCGCTGGACTACCTCTCAGCCCCGCGTAATTGGTTCCCGCATGCTGAATGCCTGGTTCTCGACCTCCAGATGCCCGGCATGAACGGGGCGGAGCTGCTCGAATCCCTGAAAGCCTCCGGCAATGGCATCGCCGCCGTCGTGCTCACGGCCTGGCCGGAAGGCGAGCTCGCCCGCCGTGCCCGCCGGGCCGGTGCCGGCCGGGTGCTCCCCAAGCCCATCGTCCCCGGCGACTGGCTGCGCGCCGTCGAAGAATCGCTCGTCCCTGCATAAGGGTGTTCCCTTATTGGGCGAATGCCCCCAAAACGCTAGATTGAGTCGCAGGCACGCGGTGCCGGCAATCTTGTTGACTCCATCCGGGTACAGCCCGGTAAGGAATCCAGATGACTCAGGTTTTGCAGGGCTTGACGGGGGATGCAGCAAACGCCTCGGCAAGATCGGTGACTTGGCCTGCTCGAATCCGGAAAGGTCATTCTCCGCGACGGATTCTTCAGGCCGGGGACCATCTCTTCCAGGCGGGTGATGTCAGTGACGAGGCTTTCATCGTCCGCACCGGACACCTCAAGAGCTACTGTGTCCACCGTGACGGCGAGGAACAGATCCTCGGCATGCACGGCCCGGGGGACGTGCTGGGTTTCGAAGCGCTGATCGGCAAGCCCGCACTCTCCAGCGTGATCGCGCTGGAGATCTGCAGCATCGAAGTGGCCGAGTTGCCGCAAGGGTCCCTTCGCACGAACGGAATGGAAGGCCTGGTCGCAGGCATGTATCGTGAAATCCAGCGCTTCGGCCGACTCCTGTACATGGATCGTCACCCGGCCGAGCGTCGTCTGGCGGAATTTCTGCTGGACTTTTCCCGCGACGAGCAATCG
>JAASTB010000347.1 GCA_021767625.1 Wenzhouxiangella sp. | reverse complement strand
GGGCCCTCGATGGAGCGGTCCAGGTCTTCGCCGAGGATGCGCAGGTTGCCGCCGTCGGCGTCGATCAGGCCCAGCGCGTTGATGGTGTACTGCCGGCCCTGGTGGTCGTCGCGCTCGAAGGCGATGGTCTCGCCGTCGGGCGAGACGGCCGGGGCGGCTTCGATGCCCGGCAGGTCGGTGAGCTGCTCGAGCTCGCCTTCGAGCCCGATGCGGAACAAGTCGCTTTCGTTGAGTTCGTACTGCCAGTCCTCGTCCCGGTTGGCGGCAAAGACGATGCCCGAGCCGTCGGGCATCCAGGCCAGTGGGCCGCCGTGGTTGAAGTCACCCGATGTGAGCTGGCGCGCGGCGCCGCCCTGGGCGGAGACGACGAAGACGTGCTCGAAGCCCGGGTCGAGATAGCCGCGGCCGTCGAAACGGTAGACGACGCTGTCGATCACCACCGGCGGCTCGGCCCAGTCGGCGCCCTCGGGCTTTTCGGGCGGCTTGGCCAGCGAGGGCTTCTCGGCCGGCACGTGCATGGTGAACGCGATCGATTCACCATCCGGCGACCAGGCCATCGAGGAAGGCGACTCGACCAGGTTGCTCACCATTGCCGTCCCGCCCGATGCCATCCAGCGAACGTAGAGCTGGGTCTTGCCGGCTTCGTCCTTGGCCACGTAGGCCAGACGCTCGCTGTCGGGCGACCAGCGCGGCGAGCTGAAGCTGTCCCGTCCGGAAAGCAAGGGCTGGTGGTTGTCGCCGTCAGCGTCGACGATCCAGAGGTTGGATCGCACGCAGTCGCACATGATGTCGTGGATCGAGCGGGTATAGACGATGCGCTCGCCGTCGGGCGAGATGCGCACCTCGCTGGCGTATTGCAGGTCGAAAAGGTCGGAAGACTGCAGACGCTGGTCGGCAACGGCAACAACGGGCAGCAGGCCCAGGATCAGGGTGAGCAAACGGGGGGCGTGCATTGAAGACGGCTCCGGTCGTGGTACTGGAGCGACCGAGTCTAACGCAGCGCCGTCATCGCCCGCCCCGGCCGGCCGGGGCGGGCCGATGACAATCCTTGCCTGTCAGTCCTTCAGGGCCGCGGCGAGCAGCTCGGCCACCTTCTCGGAGGACTGCGGATTCTGGCCGGTGATCAGCAGGCCGTCACGCACGGCGAAGGGCTCGAAATCCGGGGCGGTCTTCACTTCCGCACCCAGCTCGCGCAGGCGGTCGATCAGCGAGAACGGCACGGCGTCCTGCAGGCCCACGGCCTCTTCCTCGCTGTTGGTGAAGGCGCTGACTTCCAGGCCGTCGACGATGGGCTTGCCGTCGGCGCCCTTCGCCGACACCAAGGCCGCCGGGCCGTGGCAGACGGCCGCGACCGGCTTGTCGGCGGCCAGGAAGTCGGCAACGATCTGCCCGATGTCGTCGGCGGGGAAGTCCCACATGGTGCCGTGGCCGCCGGGGAAGAACACCGCATCGAATTCGGTCGGATTCACGCTCGACAGCGACCGGCTGTTCTCGAGAATCCGCTGGCCGTGCTCGTCGTCGAGGAAACGCTCGACCGGCTCGGGGTTGTCGCCGCGCTCGGAAATACTGCGGGGATCGACCGGTAGCTTGCCGCCCTCGACCGACACGACGGTAACGTCGAAACCGGCGTCGCGCAGGTGCAGGTAGGGCACGGCCAGTTCCTCGAGCCACACGCCGGTGGGCTCACCGCCCTCGCCCATCTGGCCCGAGGAGGTCACGATGATCAGGATCTTGAGTGCTGAGCTCAGGGTCTCCGCCATGAATCAGTCTCCGTTTGAATGAATGCACACAGTCTGCATGGCGGCGCGGAAAGACCGAGTCAAGGCCGCCGCTCAGGCCGGCCGCAGGTCGCCGAGGCGCTGCATCGCGGCCGGCGCCAGGGCGCGACGGGATTCGGCCTGGAGGTACTCGACCAGCTGGTCGCGAACCAGCACGGGCATCTCGGCGGCGCGGGCATCGGTGATGGCGACTTCCGGATGGGCCATGACGATGACGCCGCGCGCCCGCGCCTCGATGCCGTTGATGAGCAGCCAGCGCTCCAGCGCCTCGACCTGGGCGCGCGCCTGGGGCACGGGGTTGGCCATGGCGTTCCAGTTGGGCCGGCTGCCGCAGCCGGCCCGCCGCGCCAACGGCCAGTGCTTGCGCCCCGGCATGACCTGCAGGTGGCCGGGCGTGTTCTTGACCTCGACGACCCACAGGCCGGTGGGGCCGGCGACGATGAAGTCCAGCTCGCGCTGGCCGTTGGTCAGCGTCTCGTCGGGCAGTCGCACGCGGTTGAGGATGAGGTAGTCGTCGGGCAGGTTCTTGAGGCGCTCGAGCACCGCGGCCTCGCCTTCCACGCCGGCAAGATGGCCGGGATCGACGGAGCTCGAACCCGGCAACGCCAGAAAGAACACGACGATGGCGGCCACGCCCGCCAGCATCACCGCCAGCGGCGCACTCCAGGCGGCCGCGGCGGCCACAATGAACGCGGCAACGGGAACGGCCACCGCCAGGCGCCGGCGACGAAGCCGGCGCTGCTCGCGCAGTTCCTCGCGGTGGCGCTTCAGGGGCGGGTACTCGACGACGAGACGGGTGTCGGCCATGGCCACAGTCTACCCGTCCGATGCCTTTCGGCGGCTTTCGTCGTCGTGCATGCAACGCAGACCTGCAATAATTCGGGGCAGCAGCCGAAAGGCGTCGATCGGAGTCCGCCTCCGGCCGGCACACGATCCAACGAGGAGCAGATCCGTGCAGCAAGAGACACCGCCTGAGAAGGAAGAGATCGGGGACGGCCTGGAGCAGGAACACATTCAGTCGGTCATCGAGGCCGTCGAGGCCCAGGACGCCGACCAGCTCAACGATCTGCTCGAGCCCCTGCACGCCGCCGACGTTGCCGACCTGATCGAGCAGATCAGCCAGCC
>JAASTB010000346.1 GCA_021767625.1 Wenzhouxiangella sp. | reverse complement strand
GCCGCCTCGGCCTCCTCGGCAGCCGCCTCAAGAATCCGCAACCTCGGCACTACGGATGCTGGAGTTTTGCGCTGACTCTTTTCCGGAACTCGGCACGGTCAACGAACTCAGCTTGTCCGGCATCGATCTCAAGAATACGCCGCGAAATCTCCTTGTCCCATGCTTCCCCGGCACCGTTCTCAGTGGGCGCGTCGAGACTCTGGATCAGGTCGTGCGCCAACTCGGCCCTTTCGGACTCGGAAAGAGCGAGAAGCTGTGAACGCAGGTGCTGCAGGGGCTCGGCTGACATGAATCCTCCGAAAACATGATTCTCGTTCATGTTATCTCCGATACGGTTTCACGCCAAGGCGTCAAGGCGCAAAGTTCGCAGAGAAAAATTCTTTTTTCTTGATCTTTACCTTGGCGACCCTTGCGCCTTGGCGCCTTGGCGCGAGGCAATCCCAGAGCACATCGGCGCCACCCACGCCCAAGCGGCGAAGCCGCCCCGCCAAGCCGTCCGCGCCGGAACGAAAGAACGAAAGAACGAATGAACGAAAGAACGAATCAAAGCCACTCATTCCCGCTTTGATTCGATCAGCTCGAAGGCTTCCTTGCGGTCAAGGCCGGTGAGGCGGGCGAGGACTTTGGCGGCGCGGGACGGGGGGAGTTCCCGGGCGAGTTCTTCGGCCAGGGCGTTGGGGTCGACGCTGGGAGAGGTGGCTTCGCTGCCGGCGACGACCAGGACGGCTTCGCCGCGTTGCTGGTCACCGTCGGCGGCGATCCAGTCGTGGAGGGGCTGGAGCGCGTCGCGCCGGACGGTTTCGTGCAGCTTGGTGAGTTCGCGTGCCAGGGTGGCGCGGCGGTCGGGGCCGAAGGCGGCGATCATGTCTTCGAGCACGGCCGGCAGGTCGCGGGCCGGGGCGTAGAAGACCAGGGTGGCGGTCTGCCCGGCGAGTTCGCCCAGGCGCTTGCGGCGCGCGCCGGACTTGGCCGGCAGGAAACCCTCGAACCAGAAGCGGTCGGTGGCGAGGCCTGCGACCGAAAGCGCGGCGGTGGCCGCGCAGGGCCCCGGCACGGTGCGCACGGGAATGCCGGCGTCGTGGGCGGCGGCGACCAGGCGGTAGCCGGGGTCGGAGATCAGCGGCGTTCCGGCGTCGCTGACCAGCGCGATATCAGCGCCGCCGCGCAGTTTCTCGAGCAGGCGCTCGACCACGCGCGCTTCGTTGTGCTCGTGCAGACTGACCAGCTCGGCGCGATCGGCGCGGTCGGCGAGCAGGCGCGAGGACACGCGCGTGTCTTCGGCGGCCACGACCGGTACGGTCTCCAGCACGTGGCGGGCGCGCGGCGAGAGGTCGTCGAGATTGCCGATGGGCGTGGCGACCACCCAGAGCGTGCCGGAGGCGTCGTCACCGGCCATCAGTCGAAGCGCAGGTGCTTGACCGAGCGGCCTTCGTCGCGGATTTCCTTGAGCGCGTCGATGCCGATGGCGATCTGCTTGTCGACGTAGTGCTGCGTGACCACGCGGTCGGAGGCGTCGGTCTTGACGCCCTCGGGCACCATCGGCTGGTCGGAAACCAGCAGCAGCGCGCCGGTGGGAATGGAGTTGGCGAAGCCGGTGATGAAGATCGTGGCCGTTTCCATGTCGATGGCCATGCAGCGCGTCTTGCGCAGGTACTTCTTGAAGGCCTTGTCATGCTCCCACACCCGGCGGTTGGTGGTGTAGACCGTGCCGGTCCAGTAGTCCAGGCCGTGGTCGCGGGTGGTCGAGGAGACCGCGCGCTGCAGGGTGAAGGCCGGCAGCGAGGGCACTTCGGGCGGAAAGTAGTCCGACGACGTCCCCTCGCCGCGGATGGCGGCAATCGGCAGGATCATGTCGCCGAGCTGGTTCTTCTTCTTCAGCCCGCCGCACTTGCCCAGGAACAGGCAGGCGCGCGGCGAGATGGCCGAGAGCAGGTCCATGATGGTCGCGGCGTTGGCCGAGCCCATGCCGAAGTTGATGATGGTGATGTCCTCGGCCGTGGCGTTGGTCATCGGCCGATCCTGCCCGCGCACTTCGGCCCCCATCAGCGCGGCGAACTTCTCGACGTAGTTGTCGAAGTTGGTCAGCAGGATGTGCTTGCCGAAACCATCCAGCTCGGTGCCGGTGTAGCGCGGCAGCCAGTTTTCTACGATGCTTTGTTTGGTGTCCATTGGGTAATAGGTTTCAGGTTTCAGGAAAACTAAGGGGTTCCGGGTTCCGGGTTCGGGGTTCGGGGTTCCGGCGGCGGCGCCTGCGCCTTGGCGCGCGGCCTTTGGCCGCGGAACGAAAACGCGAGACCGAGAGCAGCCCTCTGTTTAGCAACTGGGGATCGCGGCAAAGCCGCCCACAAATGTCTCGGTTGCCGTCCTGAAACCTGAACCCTGAAACCTGAACCCTTGTTTAACCTATCATGCCTCCGTTTACGCCATTTTTCCGAGGGTCATGATTGCTTCTGACAAACTTCCCGGCCTCCTGATCGCGCTGGGTATCGCCGTGGGGGCCTGGCTTGTCGTTCGGCTGGTGGGGATGCTGCCGCCGCCGGTGGGATCGCTGCCGCTGTCCATGATGCTGGTGGCAATTCTCGCCGGGCTGGTGCTGGCCGGGCCGGCGCATCGGCGGCCGGCCTGGAAGCCGGGGCTGGACCTGGCGCGCGGGCCGATCCTCAAGATCGCCGTGGCGCTGATCGGGCTTCGCCTGAGCCTGGCCGACCTGGGGCAACTGGGCGCGCAGGCCTTGCCGCTGGTGCTGATCGTGGTGCTGGTCGGGCTGGGCGTCACCCTTTTGCTGGCGCGCCTGGCGGGTGCGGCGCCGCGGCTGGGTATTCTGCTCGCGGCCGGCACGTCGATCTGCGGCGCCTCGGCGATTGCCGCCACGGCGCCCGGCCTGAAGGCACGCAGCGACGAGGTCTGCTACGCCATCG
>JAASTB010000345.1 GCA_021767625.1 Wenzhouxiangella sp. | reverse complement strand
GAGCGACATGTCACCAAGCGAATCGAAGGTCTCGATCATGCCCACGACCGTGCCCAGCAGCCCCATCAGGGGCGCGACGGCGACGATGGTCATGATCAGCTTGTGGAAGCGGGCGACGTCGCGCTCCAGGGGCCAGAACGCATCGTCGAGCAGGCGGCGAAGGTCGCCGCGATGAGAACGCGCGATCGACTGGCCTTTCTGGATGGCCTTCTCGATGATGCCGCGCGCCGGTCGATCGAAGCCCTCGGGATACTTCTGGATGATGCGGCGAACCGAGCGGATGTTGCCGCGCTTGAGCGCCGCGAAGCGATAGCCGATCGCAAACCACAACACGACCGTGGCCAGCACCAGCGGCGGCATGACGTAGCCGCCCACTTCGAAGTAGAACCGGAAGTCGTTGACCAGTTCGCCGAACATCAGGCGCTGCCCTGCTCCGCTTCACCGCGTGCTTCACCGTACTGGTTGCTCACACGCAGCGCGGCCTTCTCCATGTCGTCCTTGATGCGCTCGGCCCAGCTCGAGAGCAGGTTGCCGAACAGCAGCGTCGGGATGGCCACGATCAGGCCGAGCTCGGTGGTGACCAGGGCAATCGAGATGCCGCCGGACAGGAGCTTGGGGTCGCCCGTGCCGAATTCGGTGATGACGTCAAAGGTGGAGATCATGCCGGTGACCGTGCCGAGCAGGCCGAGCAGCGGCGCCACGGCGGCAATGACCATGATGAACGCGCCGAAGCGATTGAGATGACCGCTCTCGTGCAGGATCGACTCGGACACGATGTCCTCGAGGTGCTCGCGGTCGCGGTCCAGGTTGCGAATGGCGGCGGCCACGACCCGTGCGGTCGCGCCCTGTCGCTTCTTGAGGACCGAAAGCGCGGCTTCCTTGTCGCCGCGCCGGACGTGTCCGGAGATGTCGTCGAGAATCTTGCCGGTCGAGGCCCCGGCGCGTCCCAGGAAGACGGCGCGCAGGACGACCAGCACGGCGGCCAGCACACCCAGGAAGAAGATGATCCAGCCGATCACGCCGCCGTCGGCGATGGTTTCGAGCACGCCCTTGGCGCCCTTCTTTTCCACTTCAGCGCTGAGCGTTTCGTAGATGAAGATCGGCAGGGGAGAGACCACCTGGCCGGCGGCGAGTGCGCGCGCTGCCTCGGCCGAGTCTTCGTTCCACAGCTTGAGTTCGCCTTCACCGGCGGGCGCCAGCGCGCCCGCGCCGCGCTCGCTCACGCCGTAGCTGGCGATGCGACCGACATGGATGATGTCGCCGCTGACCCGCGTACCGTCGGCGAGGAAGAACTCGCCGCTGTCGCGACGCACGCCGCCACGCCGCTCCAGCTCGGCAAGTGCGGTGTCGAACATCGCCGTGATGTCTTCGGGCCGCGGCACTTCGTCGCCCTCCAGGGCGGGCGCTTCCCAGCCGTCGATGGTGGCTTCGGCCTGCAGAAAGGTATTGGCGAGAAGATTGACGTTGTCGCGCGCGGCTTCGACCGATCGCTCGGACTCGAACACCTGCTCGTCGAGGCGATCGCCGCGGCTGGTGGCCTCGACCACCTGGCGCTCGAGCGAGCGGATCTGCGACTGCAGTTCCTGCCGGTCGGACTGACTCGTCTCGGTGAACTCGTCGATGCGACGCTCCAGGTCGCGCTTCTGTCCCTGGAGGAAGGCGAATTCCTTCTGGTAGGCCTGCTCGAGCGAAGGGGCTTGTGCTGCCACCGGTTGCGGCCCGGATTCGTCCTGCGCGGCCTCCGAGGTGTTCGCCGGCGCCGACGCCGCGGCTGCGGCCTCTTCCTGCCCGGATTCGACTTCCTGGGCCGTTGCCGGCAGGGCCAGGCCGGCGGCCAGGAGCAGGATCAGGATATGGGAGTTGCGGATGCTCATTATTCGGACTCCAGCCGGATGGCGCCGTTGGGCAGTTCGAAGTAGCCGGTGCGGATCTGCTTTCTCAGGGACTCGAACAGGGCGTCGACGCGCTGGATGGCGGCGCGCTCGTCCAGGCGCGCGAAGCGCCAGTCATCGCCTTGCCGTTCGGCCTGGCCGTAGTGGCCGTCCCGGGTCTTGAAGTACATCGCCACCGTGCCGAGGCGCGCGACGTCGGCCAGCACCTCCTCGCCGTTGAGATCGATGACCTGGCTGTAGAGGCCGTTCTCCCGGGTCAGGCGCAGTTCGTCTTCGAAGAAGCCCCACAGGCGATTGACCGCGCGCGGCGGCGAAAGCGAACCGGTCTCGAGCTGCGTCTGGATCTCTTCGAGCGCGGCCAGGCGCTCCTGCGGCTTGAACGGCAGGGAGGCCTGAATGTGCGCCCGCAGCACGGCGATCGCGTCCTGCGCCACCGGCACCAGGGACTCGCCGGCGATTCCGGCCTGCTCGGCCCGCTCGCGATTGCGTGCAAGATCTTCTTCGAGCTGGTCGACGCGCAGCTGCTCGCGTCTGAGGGTAGCTTCCAGCTCTCCCTTCTGCGCGGCCAGCGAACTCATTTCATTGCGGTGCTGTTCCTGCTTTCGGTTGAGCTCGGCGTTGAGCGACTCGACTTCGCCGCGAATGCGCACGAGCTCCTCGGCCAGTGCTTCGAGGTTCCTTCCCTCGCCCCCGGACTGGGCCGAAAGAAGCAGGGGAAACAGCAGCAGCCCGGTCAGGAGAATGGGCTGATAAACTCGCCTGTGCATGAATGCTCCACCCGTGGTGTGTGTGGCGTTGATCGTTGCCGGCCAGCTTAGTGACGCTTCGTTGCACGTCGGTGACGCGAATGTGACGGCCGTATTTCAAGGGCTGTCATGAAAGCGAAATACGCGCGATGCCCCACACGCCGGCTTCAACAACGAAAATCGCTATCTCCACAGGGAGTTCCGCGCCGTCATGGACAAGCACTTCTGGCACGAGCGCTGGCATCGCCGCGAGATCGGATTTCATCGATCCGACATTCACTGGGCACT
>JAASTB010000344.1 GCA_021767625.1 Wenzhouxiangella sp. | reverse complement strand
CTCCGTGTGCGACACGCCGGTGGTCGAGAACGAGCGCGGTTACAAGACTTGCGAGGGCGACGTCCGGGTTCTGAAAGGCGAAACGGTGGCCTTCACCGACCCGAACAGCACCTCGGGATTCCTGTTTCCTTCCGTGCACCTGATGCAGCACGGCATCGACCCGCAAAAGGACGTCGACGGCCTGTTCGTGGGCGGCCACGATTCGGCGGCGCTGGCGGTCTACTCCGGCGACGTGCGCTTCGCCGTGGCCTACGACGACGTTCGCCTGTTCGTCGAGCCGCAGTACCCCGATATCGGCGAGGAGGTGATCACCTTCGCGCACACCGAGATGATTCCCAACGACGGTGTGCAGGTTCGCCCGGGCCTGCCCGACGACCTGCAGCAGGCCATCAAGGACGCCTTCGTCAAGCTCACCGAGGAACAGGCCGACCTGCCGCGCGAGGAAAAGGTGCTGTGGGTGCTCTACGAGATCGACGGCTTCGTGCCGGCCACCGAGGGGCTCTACGACCCCGTGCGCGACGCCTACGAACTGCTGCGCGAATGACGAGAACAAGCGAGATGGGGAGAAGACATGACTGAACAGCGCGGCCGCATCCGCTTTTCCGGCGCCGGCGTGACCTATCCCAACGGCACAGTCGGGATGAAGGATCTCGACCTGGAAATCGAGCCGGGCGAGTTCGTGGTGATCGTGGGCTCTTCGGGCGCGGGCAAGTCGACCCTGTTACGGGCGGTCAACGGCCTCAACCGCCTGAGTGCCGGCTCGGTCGAGATCGACGGCCGGGCGGTGCCGCAGCGCGAGGGTCGCGAGCTCAGGGAGCTGCGCAAGGGCATCGGCATGATTTTCCAGGACTTCCGCCTGGTCAAGCGGCTCAACGTGCTCTCCAACGTGCTCATCGGCCGCCTGGCGCACGTGCCCGGCTGGCGGGCCATGTTCAACCTGTGGCCGCAACAGGACCGCGACATCGCGCTCGACGCCCTTAAGCGGGTGGGGATTCCCGAAAAGGCGTGGACGCGGGCCAGTTCCCTGTCGGGCGGGCAGCAGCAGCGCGTGGGTATCGCGCGCGCGCTGGCCCAGCAGCCGGCCATCATCCTGGCCGACGAGCCGGTCGCCTCGCTCGATCCGGTGACCACCCACCAGATCATGCGCGACCTGGTGCGCATCAACCGCGAGCTGGGTATCACCACCCTGGTCAACCTGCACTTCCTGGACCTGGCGCGCGAGTATGGCAAGCGCATCATTGGTCTGAAGGGCGGCGAGCTGGTCTATGACGGCTCGGCGAAAACGGTCACAGACGAAGACTTCCGGGATATCTACGGGCGGGACTTCACCGAGGACGACGTGCTCAACGAGGACGCCATCTGATGGCCCGCGGTGCGCTGCCCACGAAACCGCCGAAGAACTGGTGGCTGATCGGCGGCGTGACGGCCTTCCTCCTGGCCATGACCTGGTGGTCGGCCGAGGGGATCGGGTTTTCGCTCATCGAGTTGATGTGCAACATCACCGGCGGCGGGCGCTTGCTGGCCGAGTCCTGGCCGCCGGATTTCAGCTACCTGCCGCGCCTGGCCGAGCCGTTTCTCGAGACGCTCAACATCGCCATCATCGGCACGGTGGTCGGCGGCATCCTGTCGGTGCCGGTGTCGGTGCTGGCCGCGCGCAATCTCACGCTCGGGCGGACGGTGTGGTTCGTCGACCGTAATTTCATGAACATCCTGCGCACCCTGCCGGACCTGTTCTGGGCGATGCTCTTCGCCACGGCGGTGGGTTTCGGGCCGGTCGCCGGTGCCCTGGCCTTGTCGGTGTTCACGATCGCGGTGATTTCCAAGCTCTGGTCGGAGTCGCTGGAGTCGATCGACATGGGCCTGCCCGAGGCGGTGCGCGCCGTCGGCGGCACCTGGCTGCAGATGCTCAAGTTCGGCGCCATCCCGCAGGCCATGCAGACCTACGTGTCCTACGCGCTCTACGCCTTCGAGCTCAACGTGCGCGCCTCGATGGTGCTGGGCCTGGTCGGCGCCGGCGGTATCGGCATGATCCTCGAGACCCAGCGCGCCAACTTCGAGTACGAGCGCGTCGCCCTGATCGTGCTCGTCGTGCTGGTCGCGGTGCTGATCATCGAGGAGATTTCCGAGGCCATCCGGAGGCGCCTGGCATGAACGATTCCACGCTCAAGGGCTACAAGCGCATCGGCGGGGCCACCTGGGCGACCTTCGTCATCGGGGCGCTGTTTTTCTGGTCGATGTGGGCCATCGGCTTCTCTCCCGACCGACTGGGCAAGCTGCCGGCCCAGATGGTGGAGGTGCTCGGCTTCTTCTGGCCGGCCGACATGGCCTACGGTTGGGACAAGGTGCTGCCGGCGATTGCCGAGTCGATCCAGATCGCCTGGATCGGCACCATCATCGGCGCGATCTTCTCGCTGCCGCTGGCCCTGCTGGGTGCCAGGACTCTTTTTCCGAAATTCGCCCGGGTGGTCAAGCTCATCTCGGCGACCACGCGCGCCTTTCCCGAGATCCTGCTGGCGATCTACTTCGTCCCGATCGTCGGCCTGGGCGCCTTCGCCGGTGCGCTGGCCATCGGCATTTCCTCGATCGGGATGCTCACCAAGCTGGGCTCGGAAGTGGTCGATGCCATCGATTTCGGCCCGGTGGAGGCCGTCGAGGCGGCCGGCGGCTCGCGCTTGCTGGCGCTGCGCTACGCCGTGCTGCCGCAGGTGCTGCCGGAGATCATCGCCCACTGGCTGTTCCGCTTCGAACTCAACATCCGCGCCTCGGCCATCCTCGGCGTGGTCGGCGCCGGCGGGGTCGGGGGCGTGCTGCTCAACACCCTGCGCTACCGCCACTTCGACAAGGCCGCGGCCGTGCTCGTGCTGACCATCCTGATCGTGCTGGCCATCGACATGGTCTCCGGCGAGATCCGCCGCCGCATCATCCGCGG
>JAASTB010000343.1 GCA_021767625.1 Wenzhouxiangella sp. | reverse complement strand
TTCGCGATTGCTGCGCTCCATCTCCTGCCAGTCGGCTTCGCGGTCGGCCTTGACGTCGCCGACGGCGACGACGCAGCCGCTCAGTGCGGGAATGGCCAGGGCCAGCGCGATGGCCGGTAGGGTCTTTCTCATCGGTGTTCCTCCGGTTGATTGTCTGTATCTGGACGTTACGCATTGTTCCCGCGCCGTCCGCCGCGCGCCAGAGCCAGAAGTCATGCCTCCCGGGTCGGCCACGGCCCGGGTGGGCCCCTTGATTTGGCGCTGACGGCCTTCACCTACCCTGGCAAGGACATTTTCATTGAGCCAAAACGTCCTTTCAAAGGAGATGAAGTTGATGAAGACGATGCTTCGAACAACCGCGATGATGCTTGCGCTCGTGATGTCCGGCAGCCTGCTGGCGCAGGACTGCGAGCTCACGATCGACAGCAACGACCAGATGAAGTACGACAAGGACGAGCTGACGGTCAGCAGCGAGTGCTCGGAAGTCACGCTGACGCTGACCCACAGCGGCCGGATGTCGGTCGAGCAGATGGGGCACAACTGGGTGCTGGCCGAAAGCGGCGACGTCCAGGCCATCGCGCGCGACGGCATCTCGGCGGGGCTGGAGAACGAGTATCTCAAGCCCGGCGATGAACGGGTCATCGCGGCCACCGAGCAGATCGGCGGGGGTGAATCGACGACGATCACGTTCAGCCTGGAAGGCCTCGAGCCGGGCGGAAGCTACGAGTTCTTCTGCTCCTTCCCCGGCCACGTGGCCATGATGCGCGGCGACTTCATCATCGAATGACGCCGTAGTCAGTCGGGGGCGCCCGCGCCGCGGGCGTCCCTCCTTCCCTCCGAAGTCCCGGTCAGGCGCCCAGTTCGATCAGGACGGCCAGGATCAGCAGGGTGATGACGGAAGCGGTGATGCCCATGCGCATGCGCCGGTACCAGCCCGGCTGGGCCTGCCGGACCCACAGGTACTCGGCCGTCCAGTGCACCGCGAACAATACGGCGAGCAGCAGGGCCGCGGAAACCGCCGGCAGCAGGAAGGCCGGCAGCGCGGCGAGCACGAGCACGATGCTGGCCACCAGCGGCGCTTCGGATTCCTGGGGCTTGTCGAGCGCCGCCACCCAGAGCGTGCCGCCCATGAAGGCCAGGATGAGCACGCCGTAGCCGATCAGCAGTTCGACCAGCCACTCCGGTGCGCCCGTCCAGGCCACCAGTGTCCACGCGGCGAAGGGCAGGACGCCGGCCCAGCCCAGGATTCTTGCGGTTTGCTGCCTGTTTCTCATCGGACGCGGCCCTCCATTGATGACGCCGAGCACGTCCGACAGGATATCGTCGTGGTCGGTTCATGCCGTTCACGGCATGTTCGGCGACCACCCCCATGGGGTCAAGAAGGAGACGGTCGCTGACGTCAACGGCGGCAATCGGTCGCGGCACGCTCACCGCCTTGGATTAGAATAAGCGGTTGCTCATGCAGTCTGATCGCGGTGTCCGAGTTTCTCGCCTTCTTCGTGCCCTGGGAGTTCAGCTGGCTGGTCCAGATCAGCGTCTGGGGCGCCCTGCTGCTGTACTTCAACGGCCTGCGCAAGACGCCGGCCGGCGAGCTGCCGGGCTATGCCCCGATCATCGGCTTCGTGCTGGGCGTGGTGCTGATGTACCTGGTCACGCAGACGCGCTTCGACTACTGGTCGCAGTACATGTTCTTCGTCCACCGCGGCCAGCACCTGGTGCTGCACCACCTGGCGCCCTTCCTGATCGCGCTGGCGATGCCGGCGCCGGTGCTTGCGCGCGGGCTGCCCGGCCGCGTACGCGGATGGTTCACGCGGCAGCGCTGGCTGCGCGCGATCTGGGTGCCGGTCTATCGCTGGCTGCAGCAGCCGGCGATCGCCTGCATCCTGTTCGTGGGCCTGATCGCCTTCTGGCTGACGCCGGAGATCCACTTCGACGCCATGCTCAACGTGACCCTCTACTGGGTCATGAACTGGTCGATGGCGCTCGACGGCCTCCTGTTCTGGTGGCTGATGTTCGAGCGCGGGCGCGGCGGCATCACGCCGCGCCTCGGATACGGCACGCGCGTGCTGCTGTTGTTCGCGGTGATGGTGCCGCAGATCATCATCGGCGCGAGCATCACCTTTGCCGACGCCAACTGGTTCGAGGTCTACGCCGTTTGCGGCCGCGCCTGGCCGCTGGACCCGATGACCGACCAGCACATCGGCGGCCTGATCACCTGGATTCCGGCGGCCATGATGAGCGTCGTCGGCGCGCTGGTGATCCTGCGTTTCTGGATCTATGACGACGCGGCGCGCAACGCCGCCCGCCCGGCCGGCGCCGGGGTCTGACCGAATGAATGAAAGGAGTGCCTGAATGAAGATACTGTCCGGTGTTGTACTGGTGATCGTGCTGCTCGCCGGCGCAATCTGGTGGGTGGCCGACATGCAACCCGCCGAGCCGATCGAGATCGACAATCCCCGCGTGCGCCTGGTGCCCGGCGGCGCGCCCATGGCCGGCTACTTCACGCTCGCCAACCACACCGATTCACCGGTTCGCCTGGTTTCGGCTTCGTCGGAGGCCTTCGGTCACGTGATGATCCACCGCACCGTGGTCTCCGCCGACGGCAGCGCCCGCATGGCGCACCAGGACGACGGCGTGCTGGTCGGTGCCGGCGAGACCGTCGCGTTCGAGCCCAAGGGCCTGCACCTGATGCTCATGCGCGCCCGGCGCGAGCTGGAAGTCGGCGAGGCCGTCGAAATCGTGCTGGGCTTCGAAGGGATCGAACCCGCCGAGCGGACGGTGATCTTCACCGTGGTGCCGGTGACCTCGTCATGAAGCTGCTGCGCCTGGCCCTGGCCGCCGTGATGCTGCTCGGGCTGGCCGCCTGCGCCGACGAGGGCTGGAACGGCAAGTCCATCGAGGGCCTGATGCCGGAGCTCGAGTTCGAGCTCACGG
>JAASTB010000342.1 GCA_021767625.1 Wenzhouxiangella sp. | reverse complement strand
TACTGGCCCACGCCAATCGCCTTGGGTTCGATCTTGACCAGTTCGGCCAGCGGGTCCTGCAGGCGCCGCGCGATGGAAACCGCGCCGCGCAGGCTCACGTCCAGGTTCGGAAACTCCTTGGCCGCCAGCTCGGAGGCCGAGTACACCGATGCGCCGGCTTCCGATACCACCAGCTTCTGGATGCCGCGCAGGCCGAGCTGCTTGAGCGCGTGGGTCACGAACTGGTCGATCTCGCGCGAGGCGGTGCCGTTGCCGATCGCGATCAGCTCGACCTCGTGCTTGCGGCACAGCGCGCCCAGGGTGTCGAGGGCATCCTCGAGGCGTTTCTGCGGCGGCAGCGGATAGATCGTGGCGGTGTCGAGCAGCTTGCCGGTGGGATCGATGACGACCACCTTGGTGCCGGTGCGAAGGCCCGGGTCCAGACCCATCACGCTGCGTGCGCCGGCCGGGGCGGCCAGCAGCAGGTCGCCGAGGTTGCTGCCGAAGATGCGGATGGCCTCGGCCTCCGCGCGTTCGCGGGCGGAGACCATCAGCTCGACCTGCAGGTTCATCTGCACGCGCGCCTTCCAGGCCAGGCGCGCACCCGTCATCAGCCAGGAATCCGCGGGTCGACCCCGATCCTCGATGCCGAGATGGCCGGCAACCCGGCCGATGGCGTGTTCGTGGCCGGCATCCGGGTCGTCGCCCGGTTCGAGCTCCATGTTGAGGATGCCTTCGTTGCGCCCCCGCAGCATGGCCAGGAGCCGATGCGACGGCGCCTTGTTCAGCGGTTCGGCGTACTCGAAGTAGTCGCGGTACTTGGCGCCCTCGCTCTCCTTGCCTTCGATCACGCGCGAGACCAGTCGGGCGCAGCCGGCGTACCACTCGCGCAGCTCGCCGAGCAGGTCGGCGTGCTCGCCGGCACGCTCGATCAGGATCTGGCGGGCGCCGTCCAGCGCCGCGTCGGCGTCGTCGATCTTGTGTTCGGCGTTCAGGTAACCGGCGGCAGTCGACTTCGGATCCTGCGCCGGATCGTCCAGCAGCTCGTCGAGCAGCGGCTCCAGACCGGCCTCGCGGGCGATCTGGGCGCGGGTGCGGCGCTTGGGCTTGTAGGGCAGGTAGAGGTCTTCCAGGCGCGCCTTGGTGTCGGCGGCTTCGATTTCCTCCTTCAGATCGTCGGTCAGCTTGCCCTGTTCGTCGATCGTGGCCAGCACCGTGGCGCGGCGGTCTTCGAGTTCGCGCAGGTAGGCCAGGCGCGTTTCGAGGTTGCGCAGCTGGGTGTCGTCGAGCCCGCCGGTAACTTCCTTCCGATAGCGCGCCACGAAGGGCACGGTCGCGCCCTCGTCGAGCAAGGCGACGGCGGCGGAAACCTGGTTGGCGCGGGCGCCGATTTCCTCGGCGATGCGAAGCGCGATGCGGGCGGCGGTCGAGTCGGTCATGGGCAATCGTTCAAGGATGGTGCGAAGTGAAGCGAGCGATTATCCATGAACGACCAGGATCCGACCATATTGACATTGCGGGGTTGAATTTGCGTCCGGCATCCCCTGCTAGACTGCACGTCGGCAGTAAACAGAAGGAATGGCCAATGGATGTATCCACGCGGACCATGATCGGGCAGTCATTCGCTTCCTGCTGGCCGCGACCCGCGTGAAGAATCGCCGGGCCGATGCGCTCGAGCTGGAAATGCGCAGCGGCGAAGGGCCACGAGGAGGCTGAGCCCCGCGGGCGAGGCCCGACTGAGTCAGCTACGAATCCGCAAAGCGATCAATGCCGCCGCCAGCAGTAGCGTTGCCATCAGCACCCACGATGCTGGCGACAGGGCAGGAATACCGACCGTGGAGGGGCCGCCGCGGATCATGCTGGTAAGTTGCATCTCGTCCGCCGTGCCGCCGTCGGCACGGATGATGAACCGTTCATCGTTGCCGGGAGCAACCGGAGCGGCGCCCGACGCGCCCCCGGTAGAAATCGCCCCCGATTGCCCGGCCGCTACCCCCTCGAGCAGGAAGCGGCCGCAGGGATTGACCAGCGGCGGATCGATGATCGGAGAGAGCGGAGGGCAAGGCGGCCCCCAGCTGTGGTCGTCGAACGGGGCCGGCTGGCCGACGAGTTGCTGACCGGCTCTGAGGTCGAGCGATCCGCTGTTGTCGCCGGTACTCCATGATAGCCCCCCGAATTCGGCCATCGAGAACGTGCCGTTACCCGAAGTCGCACCGGTGACCGTTACCTGGAGGTCCAGCACTGCGGGGTTCGGGAGTGAGTACGTCACCCCGCCGGGATTGGGCAACAACTCTAAATCCAAGACGACATATCCCGCCGCCTGCGCATCGCTGCTCGTGCCTTCGAACACGAAGTCGAAGCGGGCGGGCTGCTGGGCCAACGCGGTTGCGTTGATCAGCCCGTAGGCCAGGAATATCAGAGAGGCAAGCGCCCCGGTACGTCTATTCATGGGTTTCCCCTGCCAGCCTGCAATTTGTCAGCATACAACCTTACGGGTCGAGTGCAAGGCGCTGCAAGTCGCACGCCGCAGGTTTTGCAGCCGGATCGGCTAATTTTCTTCGGCTGAGATGGCCAACAGCAGCGCGTCGGCTTCGACGATGTCCTCAGTGCCGACTGCGACTTCCGAGACTTCGCCGTCCATGGGCGCCTTGATGGCCAGCTCCATCTTCATCGCTTCCATGATCAGCAGTGTGTCGCCCTCGGAAACCGACTGACCGGCTTCGACTCGGATTTCCAGGATCTTGCCGGGCATCGGGGCCAGTAGTCGGCCATCCCCGGCCCCGCCCTCGACGGCGGCCTCGAACCGGGCATGACGGCTCACCGGCCAGCGCCGGTTGTCGAGGCAGACTTCCAGCGCGTGCTCGCCCGCCAGGTGGACCTGGAGCCGGCGACCCTGGCCGTCGAGCGTCAGGCTGAACTCGCTTTCGGCCAGTTGTTTCATGCGAACGGGGTGGGCTTC
>JAASTB010000341.1 GCA_021767625.1 Wenzhouxiangella sp. | reverse complement strand
TCCTCCAGGCTGATCCGCTCGGCGCGCAATCCGGTGACGCGGCGCCACTGCTCGGAAGGCAGGAACACATCCTGCTCGAAATCCCACTCCCAGCTGCCCAGATGCCCCAGGCGCTCGGCGTGCGTGCGAAGCGTCTCGCTGTCGCGCAGGGCCCGGGCGGTGCGCTCGCGCTGGATCACGGCCCCGAAAAGGTCGGCCAGCACCTCGAGCAGGCGAATTTCTTCCTCACCCCAGGAACGCGCCCGCCGCACGGAATCGAAGCCCACAAAACCGTGCAGCTCGCCGCTGACGACGATGGGCACGACCACCAGCGACTGGATGTCTTCTTCCTCGAACACGGCCCGGTCGCGGTCCCATGCCGACGGCAGGTCGGCGACGCGGGGCACATGCATGACCTCGCGTCGCTCCATCAATTCCACCACCCGCGGCACCGCCTCGCGCGGCAGACCCTGAAGATTGCCGATCTCGGGGGTGATCCCCGGAGCGCACCATTCATGAGTGTTGTCCATCAGGGCCCGATCCTGACGGAAGCAAAAGAGATAGCTGCGATCCACGTCGCAGTAAGCCCCCACTCGGCCAAGCACCTCCGTGATGACGTCGTCGAGGTCGGCCGCGTCCAGCGCGATGAAGCGCTTGGACGCATCGACCAGCGTGCGCTGCAAGCCTGACAGGTAATCCAGGGCCGCTTCGGTCCGGTAGACATCCGTCATGTCGATGCCCAGCCCGGTCAGGAATTCCTCGCCCCCAAGAGTGATGCTGCGGCCCTGGAAATGATAGTCGCGCGTGGAGCCGTCCTTGAGCAGCAGGGGCGCCTTCAGCAGCGCCCTGCCCCCCTCGAAAACCGCGCGCATCGCCTCGTCCGCCTTGGGGTGCTCGGCCGGCTCGAAGAAGTCCCAGACGGTCATGCCATCGAGCTCTTCTGCCGAATAACCGGTCACGTCTTCGAGGTTGGCATTCCACTGGCGCATGCGACCGGTCTTGTCGACCAGGTAGAAGATGCCCGGCAGACTATCGATGATGCCGCGGGAGAAATCCGCCTGCCAGCGCTGTTCGGCCGCGATGCGACGACGCTCCGTGACGTCCCGAACCGACGCGACGGCCAGCATGCCCTGGTCCGATGCAACGGGGCTGAGACTGATCTCCACCGGAAACTCGGTGCCGTCGCGTCGACGCGCCAGCAAGTCCAGGGGTTCGCCCATCGGGCGCACCGCCGGTTGATCGAAATAGCTGCGCCGATGCGCCGCGTGGCCGCCGGCCAGGCTTTCGGGCACGAGCACCTCCACCGCCCGACCGGTGAGCTCCCTGCGCTCGTAGCCGAACAGTTTCTCGGCCTGGCGGTTGGCCAGCCGGATGCGACCTTCCCGGTCCACCACGATCATGGCATCGGGCACGGCATCGAGAAGCTCCTGCAGGTCGCGATCGGCGAGGCTGTCGATGCTGTCGATGGCGCCGACGGCTTCGGAAGCGTTCGCGAATCCCTGGTCGGAATGAGACGTCAACGGCAACCCCCTGCCGGCTGTAAGTTGTGGATCATCGGAATGTATCACGCTCCGCCGCCGATCGCGGCAGACCCGCCGCACGCCGGCGCCTCAGGCCCGCGACTCGCCGCCCTCCGACTGGCTCCCTTGATCCGGAGCGTCGTCGAACTCGGCCGCTTCGGCGGCTTCGGCGGCTTCGGCAAAGCTGTAGGGCTCCCCTTCCTCGTTTTGAAGCTGGTAGTCGTAGGCCGCCTGGAGACCGGTCTCCTCCTCGGCCTCTTCCTCCTCTTCGTGCTCGATGCCGCGCGGATAAAGCGGCGAAAGAATGGCCACGAGGATGCCGGCAGCGGAGAACATGGCGAACGCATCGGCGTAGCCGAAATCGTTGACCAGGCGCCCCACCACCGGGGAACCCGCCGCCTGCCCGAGGGCACAGGCCATGAAAGGCAGCACCGGCCCCATCGACATTCGCCCGGGCAACAAGCGAATCCCCGTCATGAGATACAGCCCCGTCAGGCTCATGTAAGCCAGCCCGAAGACCAGCGCGGAGAAGCTCGCGAGTACGATCTGGCCGGGACTGGCGGCCAGCAGGGCCAGGCTTGCGGCGAGCATCATCAGCATCAGCGCGTGCGTGATCGGCGGGTTGTTTCGATCGGCCAGGTCGGCCACCAGGGCGCCGCCGAGCCCGGCGATTCCCACCGCCAGCCACAGCCAGCCCGTGGCTTCGGGCGGCAGTCCGCCCAGACTGACCGCCAGGTCCGGCGCGAAGATCCAGTAGGCAGAAGAGACGAAACCCATGACGAAGGCAAACAGGGAAAGCTGGAACAGCCGCGACCACTGCAACTTGCTGATCGGCGGCGGCGGCGCGGCATTCGCCGGCATCACGCGCGACACCGACGGAATCAGGAACCAGGCGGCCACGACGCCGATGCCGGCGAGGACGGCGAACGAAGCGTAGGCGAAACGCCAGGCGCCGGCCATGAACAGCACGGCCGGCACGGCCACCGCCACACCGATGCTCGTGCCCGCATTCATCACCGAGCTGACGCGCCCGTGCAGCGTGCGCTTGACCAGCGCCTGCATGGCCGCCGTCAGGGCCGGCATCATCAGGCCGGTGCAGATACCGCAGGCAAACACGCCCGCGCCCAGGGACAGGGGGCCGCCGGCCAGGCTGATCAGCAGCAGTCCGCCCGTGCCGAACAGCCCCGAAAGGACCGCGGTGTAGCGCGCGCCGAGCCGGTCGGCGGCCAGCGGCGCAACCATCGTGGCCAGAAGGAAGCTGATCAGCGGCAGCGCACCGATGATGCCGATGACATAGGGCGTGAGCGCCAGCTCGGCCCGGATGGGCGGCACGAACAGGCCGAAAGCGAAACGCGCCAGGCCGTAGCTGATGGCCACCAGGGCGGCCCCGAACAGCGCGAATCCCGTGCTGGAGAGCGACTTCATGCCGGCGCTAC
>JAASTB010000340.1 GCA_021767625.1 Wenzhouxiangella sp. | reverse complement strand
CGCGGCACCGTGCGCGCGCTCAGCGCGACGTCCACCCGGTGCTCGTCCAGGCGGAAGCGGTGCGGCTGGTTGTCGGCCGCCACGCTGGCGCGGCCCGGGACGCGATAGGCCTGGGTGTATTCATTGCCAACGAGTTCCGCCGAATCCCAGCCGGCCTCGGCGGCGGGCGCAGCGGCGAATTCCATTTCACTGCGCTGGATTCGGCTGCCCGTGACCGCCACACGATCCAGCTCGCCTTTCTGCTCGGGCTCCGGCTGCACCACGTCGATCCACCAGGGCGAAACCTCCGGCAGGCGTCCGCCGGCGGCCGGACGAGACAGCGACAGGCTCAGCTCGGCATCCGACCAGTCCTCGCCGGTGCGCTGGCGCACTTCCGCGAACTGGACGATCTGCAGCTCGTCGGACTCGGTGTCCAGGCGCCACTCGTACACGGGCCGCCAGTAGGCACCGCCGACGGTGTACTCGACGGTGAAACGCGCCGTGCCCGCCGACGGGCTCTCGTAGGCCAGCTCGAGCGCCAGGGTGTCCTGCTGCCGCTGGCCGAGGTCGGCCAGCTCCTGCTCGAGACGCTGGATCTCCTTTTGCAGCTCGCGGCGGTCGAGTTGCAGCTGACGACGGGCCGTCAGCACCTCTTCGGCGCCGCTGCCGACGGTCTCCACCGCCTGACTCCAACCGTCCAGGGCAAGCTTGGCGTCGCCCTGCCCCGCCCCGTTGGCCAGCGAACGCAGGAGGCTCAGCTGCATCTCCCGGGCCTCGATGTCGTCGTCGACGCCGCTCATCTGATCGCGCAATTCCTGCAGCCGCCGCTCGAGCTCGCGGGCCCGCTCGCTGACGCGCTCACTGCCGCGCACGGTCTCGAGCTGGTAGGCGCCCAGGCGCAGGCCTTCCGGCCCCGTGGCGGCAATGCGCAGGCTGTCGCGCGACAGGCCGATCGGCAGGTCGGAACGAGTCAGTTCGCCCGAGCCGGCCTCGATGTCGACCTCGAAGACGCGGGTGACCGTGGCGCGGTCGGGAAAGACGGTGACGGACTCGACCGAGGCCACCGCCGGCAGGAGCCAGGACAGGCTGACAAGCATGGAAACGAATCTGAGCATCGCGATTCTCCAGTGAGTGACACTGCAAACAACGCGGCCGGGCACGGAAAGGGGTTAAACCGTCGCCGGAAATTCCGGACGCGGACTCAATCAGCCGGAAAGTCGTCGTTCTCCAGCCCCTCGCCCTCGTCGCCCCGCTGTTCTTCGAGGTAGTTCATCACGTCCCAGCTCAGCTTGTCCAGCCCCTTGCGGGCCACGGAGGACACGGCATACCAGGGCGCGCGCCAGTCGAGCTTCGCGATGATCTCCGCGGCGGTGTCGCTCGCGAGCTCGTCGTCGAGCTGGTCGATCTTGGTCAACACGAGCCAGCGCTCGCGACCGGCCAGTTCCTCGCTGAAGCGCGACAGCTCGCCCTCCAGGGCGCGAACCTGGTCGGCCGGGTCGCTGCCGTCGACCGGCGCGATTTCGACCAGGTGCAGCAGCAGACCGGTGCGCTGCAGGTGCTTGAGAAACTGGATGCCCAGCCCGGCGCCCTCGGCCGCGCCCTCGATCAGGCCGGGAATATCGGCGATCACGAAGGACCGGCCCGGCTCCAGGCTGACCACGCCGAGATTGGGATGCAGCGTGGTGAAGGGATAGTCGGCGACCTTCGGCCGCGCCCCGGACACCGCGCTGATCAGGGTGGACTTGCCGGCGTTGGGGAAACCCAGCAGGCCGACGTCGGCCAGCACCTTGAGTTCGAGATGGAGCCCGCGCTCCTCGCCCGGCGTGCCCGGCGTGGACTGCCGCGGCGTGCGGTTGGTCGAGGACTTGAAATTGATGTTGCCGCGGCCGCCGTGACCGCCGCGCGCAACCAGCAGGCGCTGGCCGTGCTCGAGCACTTCGCCGATGAGCTCGTCGGTCTCGGCGGCGCGAACAATCGTGCCCAGGGGCACCTTCACGACGATGTCGTCGGCGGACTTGCCGGTGCGCTGCTGCCCGGCGCCGGGCTGGCCGTTCTTGGCCTTGAAGTGCCGCGCATGCCGGAAGTCGGCCAGGGTGTTCAGCCCGGAGTCGCCCTCCAGCCACACGTCCCCGCCGTCGCCGCCGTCACCACCGTCGGGACCGCCCTTGGGAATGTACTTCTCGCGCCGGAAACTGACACAACCGTTCCCGCCGTTCCCGGCCATCACGCGGATTGAAGCTTCATCGACAAATTTCATGGTGGCAGTTTAGCTGGAAAAACCGAGGAACCACCGAATACACCGAATACACCGAAAAGAAAAAACGTCGCGCGGCCCTCATCGGGCGTCATCGCAACCAGGGAGCCGCACGGGCGACCCTGAAGATTGTTCTCTTTTTCGGTGATTTCGGTGTCTTCGGTGGTTCCCGTGTTTGTTTCGATGAGCCCGAGACCAGCATCACACGCCCCCAGATACGAAAAAGCCCCGCACTGAGGCGGGGCCGTCTCGGCATCCGGTTTGGGGCGGGATGCGAGTCTTTTCGCTTACTCGGCCGGTTCGATCGAGATGAACTTGCGCACGGGCTTGCCGCGCTGTTCGAACTTGACCTTGCCGTCCGCCAGGGCGAAGAGCGTGTGGTCGCGGCCCACACCGACGTTGGCGCCGGCATGGAAGCGGGTGCCGCGCTGGCGGACCAGGATGTTGCCGGCCAGGACGGCTTCGCCGCCGTAGCGCTTCACGCCCAGGTATTTCGGATTGGAGTCGCGGCCGTTGCGAGTCGAGCCGCCTGCCTTTTTATGAGCCATTGCTTAGCCCTCGATTCCGGTGATCTTGATTTCGGTGTAGTACTGACGGTGACCCATCTGCTTCATGTGGTGCTTGCGGCGCTTGAACTTGATGATCCGGATCTTCTCGCCGCGACCGTGGTCGACCACTTCGGCGGTCACCTTGTCGCCCTCGACCGTCG
>JAASTB010000339.1 GCA_021767625.1 Wenzhouxiangella sp. | reverse complement strand
GCAGCAGCGGCGTCGTGGTCGATGAGGCGGTGCATCAGGTAGAACGCCGAAAGCGTGATGATCGCGGCGATGGCGACCGTGGCGAGGTAGCGAACAACGGATCCCATGAGCGGCCCTCCCTGCTCGGATGTGTGGAACGAGCGGCGCGGTGTTTCACGCCGCCCGTACTCGTTCCGACCGGGTCCGCGCTTCGTGGTTCCCTCGGGTGTTTTTCGTCGGCCCGGCTCTACAGCGGCTCGGCCAGCCGGCAGCCGTCGAATTCGGGGTGCCCTCGCATGAAATACACGCGCAGTGCGGGGTCGGCTTCCAGCGGTGGCTCCAGCGACCAGTCCGTGCCTTCGGGCGTGGTCAGGCGGTAGCCCGAACCGCTCGGTCGCCACTCGCCGAACTCGCTGCCGGCATCGATCAGGGTGTACTCGTCTCGCCAGCGCTGCTTCTTCAGCCGGTAGCTGCGATCGACGCGCAGGAACAGTTCGACCGGCCGTTCGCCGCAGTCCCCGGCCAGGTGGGCGCGGACTTTCAGTTTCGGCTCCGGCGGCGGAGCGGGAAGATGGATGTAGAGACCCAGGTTGCCCGCGGTGAAGTGGTGGTTGCCGTAGCCCTCGCGAGCGATCCGGATGTCGCGGCCCGGTGCGGCCAGCAGCGCCCGCAGTTCCTGTGCCCGGTTGAAGGCCTTGGCACCGTCGCCGTGGACGATCACGGTCTCGGCCACTTCCAGTCCGCCCGGGGTTTGTGCGTAGGTGATCCGGTGGCTGTAGCCGGCCTGTTCGAGTAGATCGCCGACGGCCCGCACGCGTTCGTCGCCGGGCTGGTTGGAAAAGATGTGGACGGTGACGTCGTCGACCGGGCGCGTGGCGCAGGCGGCCAGCAGGGCCGCCAGCGCCAGCACGACCAGCCGGCGAAGCATCACTTCACCCGGCTGTGCTCGCGCACGGTCTCGACCAGCACGGAGACGTGCTCGGGCGGCACCTCCGGCGTGATGCCGTGGCCCAGGTTGAAGATGTGGCCGGGGCCGGAACCGTAGCTGTCGAGTACCCGGCGGGTCTCGGCGGCGATGACCTCGGGATTGGTCAGCAGCACCGCCGGGTCGAGGTTGCCCTGCAGCGCCACGCGGTCGCCGACGCGCACGCGTGCCTCCGACAGGTCCAGGGTCCAGTCCACGCCCAGGCCGGCGCAGCCGCTCTCGGCCAGGTTCTCCAGGTGCTGCCCGCAGCCCTTGCCGAACAGGATCACCGGCGTGTCCGGGCAGGTCTGCTTGAGCTTGTCGACGATGCGCTGCTGGGAGGCCAGCGAGTACTTCTCGTACAGGCGCGGCGAAAGCACGCCGCCCCAGGAATCGAACACCATCAGCGCATCCGCCCCGGCGGCGACCTGCGCGGCCAGGTAGTCGGCGGTGGCGTCGGCCAGGTGATTCATGAGCCGCTCGGCGCCATCGGGTTCGGCCAGCAGCAGGCGCTTGGCGCGGGCGAAGTCCTTGCTGCTGCGGCCCTCGATCATGTAGGTGGCCACCGTCCAGGGGCTGCCGGCAAAGCCGATCAGCGGGGTGGCTTCCGGCAGCGATTCGCGGATCAGCCGCACCGCGTCCATCACGTAGCCGGTGTCGTCCTCGGGGTCGGGCATGGGCAGCGCGTCGATGTCGGCCACGGTCTGCACCGGCCGCTCGAAGTACGGGCCCTCGCCCGGCTTGAAGCCCAGCCCGCGGCCCATCACGTGCGGCAGGATCAGGATGTCGGAGAACAGGATGGCGGCGTCGAAGCCGTAGCGATGAATCGGCTGCAGCGTGACCTCGCAGGCCAGTTCGGGTGTGCCGGCCAGGTCGAGGAAACTGCCGGCCTTCTCGCGCGTGGCGCGATACTCGGGCAGGTAGCGTCCGGCCTGGCGCATCAGCCAGATCGGCGTGCGTTCAACGGGCTCGCGCCGCAGCGCGCGCATGAAAAGTGAATCGGATCTCGGGGTCATGAACGTTCCAGTACTTCGCGAATGTCGTCCGTCGGACAGGTCTCCACCGTGGCGCGCCCGAGTTCCTCGAGCAGCACCAGGCGGATCCGGTCGGCGCGGTTCTTCTTGTCCAGGCGCATCAGGGCCAGCAGGCGCTCGCGGTCGACGTCGCCGGGCAGCGCCGTCGGCAGCTTCAGGCGTTCGAGCAGGTGGACCAGGCGTTCGGACGTCCCGACCCGGACCTTGCCGAGCAGCTCACTGAGACGGGTGGCGAGCACCATGCCGATGGCCACCGCCTCGCCGTGCCGGAATCGCGCATAGCCTGTGGCCGTCTCCAGGGCGTGGCCGGAGGTGTGACCGAAGTTGAGCAGGGCGCGTTCGCCGGCCTCGCGCTCGTCGGCGGCGACCACCTCGGCCTTGTGCTGCACCGAGGCATGCACGGCTTCGAGCAGGGCATCGGGCATGCGCGCGTTGAGCGGCTCGGCGCGGCTCTCCAGCCAGGAGAAGAAGCGCTCGTCGCGGATCGCGCCATACTTGACTACTTCGGCCAGGCCGGCCCGGTAGTCGCGGTCGTCGAGGCTGATCAGCGTATCGATGTCGGCAAGCACCGCGGCCGGCTGGTGAAAGGCGCCGACCAGGTTCTTGCCGCTGGCGTGGTTGACGCCGGTCTTGCCGCCCACGGCGGCGTCCACCTGGGCCAGCAGGGTGGTCGGCATCTGCACGACCCGGATGCCGCGCATGTAACTGGCGGCGGCAAAGCCGGCCAGGTCACCGACCACGCCGCCGCCGAGCGCCAGCACCGTCGCGTCGCGTTGCGCGCCCAACTCGACCAGGGCGTCGAGCGCGCGCTGCCAGTTGGCCACCGTCTTGGCTTCCTCGCCGGCGGGCAGCACCAGCGAGCGCCAGCGACGGCCTTCGTCGTCGAGCACGCCGCCGACCCGTTCCAGGTAGAGCCCGGCCACGGTCTCGTCGCTGACCACCAGTACCCGGCCGTCGAGGTGACGCTGCCAGATGCTGGGCATGGCCAGCAGGCCCTGGCCGACATAAACGGG
>JAASTB010000338.1 GCA_021767625.1 Wenzhouxiangella sp. | reverse complement strand
CTCGAAAAGATGCTTCTTCTGCCGGTCGTTGACCGACTCCACGGCCGAAATCAATTCCGGGTCCAAACCATGCTCACGCGCGGTGCTGGCCAGGGCGCGAACGTCCTTGGGAAAGCAGGAGCCGCCGTATCCCGCGCCGGGATAGATAAAATGCCAGCCGATGCGCGGATCGGAGCCGATCCCCTTGCGAATCATTTCGATGTCGGCCCCAACGCGCTCGGCCACGTTGGCCATTTCGTTCATGAAACTGATCTTGGTGGCCAGCATGGCGTTGGCCGCATACTTCGTCAGCTCCGCCGAGCGCACATCCATGATGATCAGGCGGTCGTGATTGCGATTGAAGGGCGCATACAGCTGCCTGAGCCTGTCGGCCGTCTCCTTCGAGCGCGTTCCCACGATGATCCGATCGGGCCGCATGCAGTCATCGACGGCAGCGCCCTCCTTCAGGAATTCGGGATTGGAGACGACTTCGACCGGGAACGCCTCGCCGCGGGCCGCCAGCCGCTCGCGAATGACGCCGTCGACCTTTTCGGCGGTACCCACCGGCACCGTGGACTTGTTGGCCACGATCACGGATCCGCGGATGTTGTCACCGACGGTCTCGGCCACCTTGAGAACGTACTTGAGGTCCGCGCTGCCGTCCTCGTCCGGGGGCGTGCCCACGGCAATGAAGATCACTTCGGCATCGGAAAGCGCCTCGCCCGCATCGGTGGTGAAATGCAGGCGTCCACCGTCAACATTGTCACGAACCATCGGCTCGAGCCCGGGCTCGTAGATCGGGATACGGCCTTCATTGAGGGCATCGATCTTGTCGGCGTCGATGTCCACGCAGGTGACGTGATGACCGACCTCGGCCAGGCAGGTGCCCGTGACCAGTCCGACGTAGCCCGTGCCGAAAATACATACCCTGAACATTCCGAAAAGCTCTCCTGATCAGCCCGAACCCGGCCGTACTGCGAAATCCCCCGATGCCGCCAGGACCGACACCTGGACGCTTGGTGCCGAGGAGAGGACTCGAACCTCCACGGGTTGCCCCACCAGGACCTAAACCTGGCGCGTCTACCAATTCCGCCACCTCGGCATGAGCGGGCATTGTAGCGGGTCGGGCCGGCGATTTGGACCCTGCTCAAACGACAAACCCCGGCTCAGAGGCCGGGGCTTGTGTCCTGCTTCCCGATCGCGTTCGGGTAGCGAACTGGTTTACTCGGCGTCGATGATCAGGCCGCGGCGTTCCAGAAGCGGCTCGATCGAGGGCTCGCGACCGGCGAAGTCCTGGTAGAGCTCCATGGCCTCCTTGCTGCCGCCCTTCGAAAGGATCGTGTCGCGGTAGTGCTGGCCGGTTTCACGGTCCAGACCCCCGTTTTCCTTGATCCACAGCACGCTGTCGGCGTCGAGCACCTCGCTCCAGATGTAGGAGTAGTAGCCAGCGTCGTAGCCGCCCATGGAATGCGAGAAGTACGGTGTACGGTAGCGCGGCGGCACCGGCTCATAATCCAGGCCGTGTTCGGCCAGCACCTTCGCCTCGAACTCCATCACCTCGTCGGCGGTCGGCGTTTCGTCCGGGCCGAGCTGGTGCAGGGCCTGGTCGATGATCGCCGCGCCCAGGTACTCGGTCGTGGCGAAGCCTTCGTTGAAGGTCTGCGCTTCGATCACCTTGTCGAGCAGCTCCTGCGGGATCTGCTCGCCGGTTTCGTGGTGCTGGGCGTAGTTGGCCAGCACTTCGGGCCAGGACGCCCACATTTCGTAGACCTGCGAGGGGTACTCGACGAAGTCGCGCGGCACGGCCGTGCCGGCGAAGCTCGGGTACTGAACGTCCGAGAAGAGGCCGTGGACGACGTGACCGAACTCGTGGAACATCGTGGTCGTCTCATCCCATGTCAGCAGGGTCGGCTCGCCCTCGGGCGGCTGCGGCACGTTCAGGTGCATGCCGATGACCGGATGGCCGCCGAGCAGCTCCGACTCGACCTGGTAGGAGTTCATCCAGGCCCCGCCACGCTTGGTGCCACGGGCATAGAAGTCGGTGATAACGATACCGAGTTCGGAACCGTCCTTGTCGAAGACTTCCCAGGCCGTGGCCGTCTCATGTTGCGTCGGCAGGTCCGGGCGCTCTTCGAAGGTGATACCGAACAGCTTCTCGGCCGAGAAGAACACGCCGTTGACCAGCACGTTGTTCATCTCGAAGTAAGGCTTGATCTGCTCCTCGTCGAAGGCGTAGCGGTCCTGGCGGACCTTCTCGGCGTAGTGGAACCAGTCCCAGGACTTGAGCTCGAAAGGCTCGTCTTCGGTCTCGTTGATCATCTCCTGGATGTCCTGGCCTTCCAGCCGGGCATTGGCGACGGCAATGGGGGCCAGTTCGCCGAGCATGCCGTTGACGGCCTCCACGGTCTGGGCCGTGCGATCTTCGAGCACGTAGTCGGCATGGGTGTCATAGCCCAGCAGCGCGGCGCGCTCGGCGCGCAAGCCGACGATTTCGGCCACGACACCGGTGTTGTCGTACTCGTTGCCGCGCGAGCCGCGGGCCAGGGAGGCTTTCTTGATCTTTTCGCGGGCGTCGCGGTCGGTCATGCTGGCCAGTGGCGGCTGGATGGAGGTGTTCACCAGGGTGATCACGTACTGGCCATCTTCCAGGCCGCGGTCGGCGGCTTCCTGGGCGGCGGCTTCGATGCGCGCGTCGCTCAGGCCCGCCAGGGCTTCGCGATTGTCGAAGACCACGGCCGAATCGTTGACCTCCTCGAGCACGTTCTGGCTGAACTCGGTGGTCAGCTGGGCGAGCCGGGAGTTCATTTCCTTGAGCTTGTCCTTGTCGGCATCGCTCAACAGCGCACCTGCGCGGACGAAGTCCTTGTAGTACTCCTCGAGCAGGCGCAGGCTCTCGGCGTCGAGCTCCAGGTCCTCGCGCTGCTCGTAGAGTGCGCGAATGCGGGCAAACAGATCGCCGTTGAGATAGATGGCGTCGCTGTGCGCGGAGAACTTCGGCGCCATCTCGCGCTGGGTTTCCTT
>JAASTB010000337.1 GCA_021767625.1 Wenzhouxiangella sp. | reverse complement strand
GCGTCGCCAGGGCGATCAGGGGCCGCAGGGCCGGCCGCGCGACACCGATCAGCACCGCGCCGGCAATCATCAGTATGGCCGGCGGCAAGATGAACTCAAACATCCTTGCCGCCCTCCTCGGTCCGGACCTTGTCGGTCAGCTGGCTCGGGGCCAGCTCGGTCTCGCGGAAATAGTAGTCGTCCGGCCGCTTGAGCAGGAAGCCGAGCAGCTTGGCGCCCACGACCATCCCCACGCAGGTCAGGAAGCCGTAGAGCGCGTAGAAGCCGAACCAACCGTCCACGCCAAAGTAGGAATGGAAATGAATGAAGAACTGGCCGGCGACGGTCAGCGCCAGGATGGCGCCGAAGATCCACCACAGCAGTCGAATGGTCTTCGGGCGGACCAGCCAGTGGTCGTGATCGGGCTGCTTTTCCGGGTTCTGCGGAAGTGGCGACTGGCTCATTTGCCCACCTCCAGGATGCGCGATTCGATGTCCACGATCGGTCCGTTGAATGCGAAGAACAGGATGACCAGGGCGGCGGTGAAGGTCAGCGCCGCGACCATCGGCCAGGGCGCCTCGCCGTGCTCGATCTTGGGCGGCACGTCTTCGTCGCGGAAGAAGGCCCGGAACACGATGGGCAGGAAGTAGGCCGCGTTCAGCCCCGTCGAGAGCATCAGGACCACCAGGGTGAAGTAGTTGTCGACCTGGAAGGCGCCGGCGATGATGTACCACTTGGACACGAAGCCGGCCGTGGGCGGAACGCCGATCATCGACACCGCCCCGATGGTGAAGGCCACCATGGTCCAGGGCATGCGCCGACCGATGCCGCGGATTTCGTCCAGCCGGGTTTTCTTCGAAGCGACGTAAATGGCCCCGGCACAGAAGAACAGGGTGATCTTGCCGAAAGCGTGCGCCACGATGTGGACGGCCGCGCCGATTTCGGCGAACGGCGCCAGCACCAGCGCGGCCAGCACGATGTAGCTGAGCTGGCTGATCGTTGAATAGGCCAGCATGCGCTTGAGCTCGACCTGCTTGAGCGCCACGATCGAGGCGGCGACCACGGTGAAGCCGGCCAGGTAGACCAGCCACTGCTCCAGCGGCACGTTGGCCAGGAAGTCCAGGCCGAAGATGTAGATGACGACCTTGGTGATGGTGAACACGCCTGCCTTGACCACCGCCACGGCGTGCAGCAGTGCCGAAACGGGGGTCGGCGCGACCATCGCGGCCGGCAGCCAGCGGTGCATGGGCATGACCGCGGCCTTGCCGATGCCGAGCACGAACAGGGTCAGCAGGATGGCCGCCTCGGTCGGCCCGAGCGTGCCGAACAGAATTCCGCCCGGCGTGAAGTCGGTGGTGCCGGCGGCCATCCAGGTCCAGATGATGGCCGGCAGCAGCAGGCCGATCGACGTGAACAGCAGGATCCCGAGGTAGGTGCGCCCGCCGGCCCGGGCGGCGTCGTTCTGCTTGTGCGTGACCAGCGGCCAGGTGCTGATGGTCAGCACTTCGTAGAAGATGAACAGGGTGAGCAGGTTACCGGCGGTGGCCACCCCCATCGCGCCGCTTATGGCGATGGCGAAGAACACGTAGAAGGACGTGTGCCGGGGCTCTTTCGCGCCGCGCATGTAGCCGATGGCGTACACCGAGGTGACGAACCACAGCAGGCTCGCCAGCAGGGCGAAGATCAGGCCAAGCGGCTCCAGCCGGAAGGTAATGGCCAGGCCGGGGAGGATCTCGATGACTTCCAGCGCCACGTCGTAGCGGTTGACCACCGGCCCGACGAGCTGCGTGGCCAGGCCGAACAGCGTCGCTGCGGTGACCAGCGTGGCCGTCTCGCGCAGGTTGGGCCAGCGGCCGAGCAGTCCGACGGCCAGCGCGCCGATGAGCGGCGTGACGATGAGCGCGACGATCAGCATGGCCGGACTCATGGCGAGACTCCCAGCAGCATTTCGGCACCGCGACGGGCGACGTCGACGGTCAGGCGGGTGTCGATCCCGAAGTAGAAGTTGGCCGCCACGAGAAGCCACATCGGCACGAGCAGGCCCGGGTGCGCTTCGCGAACGGGCTCACGCCCTTCCGGTGCCGGCTTGAGCCAGGCCGCCTCGGCGACCTTGCCGATGTACATGACCGCCAGCAGCGAGCCGACCAGCACCACGACCACGGCGAACCAGTTTCCGTCGGCCATGGCGGTTTCGATCAGCAGCCACTTGCTGATGAAGCCCACCGTCAGCGGCACGCCGATCAGGCTCAGGCCGGCCAGCACGAAGGCCAGCATGGTCAGGGGCATCTGCCGGCCCAGGCCGCGGAAGGCGCTGATGTGCGGCGAGCCCACCTGGTAGATCACCGTGCACACGCTCATGAACAGGGCCGCCTTCATCAGGGCGTGGTTGAACATGTGCACCAGCCCGGCGCTGATGCCGGCGACCGACACGAAGCTGATCGCCAGCGCCATGTACCCGACCTGGGCGACGCTGGAGTAGGCCAGCAGCCGCTTGGCGTTGTCCTGCTCGATCGCCCAGATCGAGGCGAACAGGATGCCGATGACGCCGAGCACGAAGAACACCTCCGAGAAAGGCATCTGACGGACGAATTCGATGCCGAAGACCGTGAAGACCAGGCGCAGCAGCACGTAGATGGCGACCTTGGTGGCCGTGGAGGCCAGGAACACGGTCACCGCCGACGGCGCATTGGCATAGGCGCCGGGCAGCCAGCGGTGCAGGGGGAACAGCGCGAGCTTCAGGCCGATGCCGACGATGATGAACGCAAAGGCAGCCTGCACGGCCCGGCTGTCCGCCACTGCAGGCAGGCGCTCGGCCAGGTCGACCATGTTGAGCGTGCCGGTCATGATGTAGATCAGGCCGATGCCGATCAGGTAGAAGGTCGCGCCCAGGGTGCCCATGACCAGGTAGCGGAAGGCCGACAGCGGCGCGGCTCGGCTGCGTCCCTGCGCGACCAGCACGTAGGTCGACAGCGAGGAAATCTCGAGGAAGACGAAGACGTTGAAGGCGTCGCCGGTCAGGGTGATGCCCATCAGGCCG
>JAASTB010000336.1 GCA_021767625.1 Wenzhouxiangella sp. | reverse complement strand
CGGGTGGCCACGGCCGTCATCAGGCGATTCCAGTAGAGCTCGCTGAGCGCCTCGAAGTGCGTGTGGAAGCCATAGATGAACGGAATGCCGCGTCGCCTCGCCAGCCTGGAGCCGGTCATGCCGTACGGTCCCGGCGTGGCCACGATGACGACGTGCGGCCGCAATTCGTCGAACACGCGTGCCAGGCGCCAGCCGGCCGGCAGGGCGGCCTGCTGCGTGCTGTCTCCGGGTAGCGGAAAGCTCAGCAATGGCTTGGGGCCGTAGCCCGGGGCGAGCAGCTCGATGGTGTCGACCGAAGGGCCGATCTGTTCGATGAGATCGCCGTAGTAGGAACCCACGCCGTTGCGCTCGATCGCCGCGTCGCAGCAGATCAGGATGCGCAGCCGGCTCGGGCCGGTGAGCTCACTCACGGTTGGCGAAGCGGTCGTGGCCGAAGTCATGACGCGCAAGGATATCGGCAAATCGATCGGCAAGCCATTCCGGATCGAGGCCGTTGTCGGAGAGTTGGTGGCGATGGGGAGAACGATGCTGCCGCGATTCCCCTGCCAGCGACCGCAGTCTCTCGGCAAAGGAGGCCGCCGGCTCAATCTCCAGCCGGGAAAGTGTCGTGTCGACGGCTTCGGCGAGGTGGGCGCGAATCTCGGTGTTGTTGAGCAGGGCGATGCGGTTGCCGGGCAGGCGTTCGGCCTGGTCGAAAAGGTTGCGGAAGTAGTACGCGAACAGGTCCACGAAGTGCCGGTTGAAGCGGTCGGGGTCGGCATCGCTGCCGAACAGGCGCAGCGAATCGGACAGCGTGCTCAGTTGCGAGGACAGCGCGCGCTCGGGCTCGCGAAGGCAGACGATGAAACGTCCGTCGGCAAAGCGCTCCGACAGGCTGCCGACCATGCCGGCGAACGAAGCGTTCTTCGACAGGAAGCGCTTGTCTGCGCCGTGCACGTACAGGTGCCGCTGGACGGCGCGGTGGTAGTAGTCGATCTGGCGGCGCCGAAAACCCGCGTCGGTTTCCGAATCGAGCCGGGCCATGCGCCACAGATCCGGGCTGTCTGGGAAAAGCACCACGAGGACGAAGCAGGTCATCGGCGGCAGCAGGCAGAAGAAGTCCTCCTCGGGCTGGTCGAGGCGCACCGGGTGGGTGTCCTCGAAGCCGCCGGCGAGTTTGCGAGCGAGCCAGTCCGCGCCGCGGCCCAGCGGGCTCCCGAGCACGCCGTCGATCCGGCCGACCGCGCGCCAGAGCTTGCGCCAGGTGACCGACAGGGCGAAAAAGCACTCCCAGGTACTGAAGGTGGTGGTGCGCTCGTCGGCGGCCAGGACGCCGTGGAGAAAGGTGGTGCCGCTGCGCGGGACGCCGACGACGAACAGGGGGCGTCGAACCTCGACCTTGCGGTAGCCGCGGAAGAAGACCTCGTCGAGCGCCAGCCCGAGCCAGTGATAGAGGTTGACGGCGAACAGGCCCGGCACGACGCCGAGCATGACCAGGCGGCGGCGCAGGGAGCGGCGCCCCATGCCGTCCGCCGGCGGGCGGAACGCGCGCCATCCCAGCCGCGCGAGCCGCCATTGCGATTCCAGGAACAGGCGCCACATGGCGGCTATTGTCGCCTACGCCGTCGTCCGCCGGGCGTTGATGCTCTCGATCACCTCCGGCACCCGCTCGGATGGTACGGCGCGGTCGAACAGGAACCCCTGTCCGAAGCGGCAGCCGATCGACTGCAGGCGCTCCCGCTGGGTCCGGGTTTCCACGCCCTCGGCCAGGGTGCGGAAGCCGAGCGCCTGGCCCAGCGCCACGATCGCCTGGCAGATGGCGGCGTCGCGCCGGTTGCTCTCGAGGCTTCGGGTAAAGCTCTGGTCGATCTTGAGCGTGTCGACCGGCAGTTCCTTGAGGTAGGCCAGCGAGGAGTAGCCGGTGCCGAAGTCGTCCATGGCGATGTACAGGCCAAGCTGTTTGAGGCCTGCGAGCAGTTCCGCGGCCGATTCGCCCGTGCCCATGATGAAGCTCTCCGTCAGCTCCAGTTCGAGGTGCCGGGCGGGCAGGTCGTGTTCGAACAGGATGCGTTCGACCGTTCCCTGCAGGTCGCTGCGCTGGACCTGTATGCCCGAGACGTTGACCGAGATCCGGCCGAAATCGATACCGGCATCGAGCCAGGCCCGCGCCTGGCTGCAGGCCGTATCCAGCACCAGTTCGCCCAGGTCCGTGATCAGCCCGGTGTCCTCCGCGATCGGGATGAAGCGCTCGGGCGAGAGCAGGCCCAGGTCGGGGTGAAGCCACCGCACCAGCGCCTCCAGGCCCACAACCTGTCCGGTCTCCAGATCGACCTGGGGCTGGTAGTGAACGATCAGTTCGCGGCCTTCGATCGCCTGGCGCAACTGCGCGGCCAGGAGCACGCGGTCCCTCGCGTACTGGCCGAGTTCCTCGTTGTAGTGCCTGACCAGGTTGCCGCCGTCGGATTGTGCCTGGTGGGATGCCGCATCGCTCTGTTGCAGCAGTGATTCGGGGTCGGAGCCGGCCTGCGTGCAGGCCGCGATGCCGACGCTGGCGGTGGCGAACAGGACCCGGTTGTTGATCGAGATCGGTTCGGCCAGGGCGCTTCGGACCGATTCGGCCATCGCCTCGGGCGGCGCGCCGCCGCCGATGAGTACGGCGAATTCATCGGCGCCGATCCGGGCCACCAGGTGATGCGAGGACAGCACGCCCTGCAGGCGCCTGGCCGTTTCCTGGAGGACCTGGTCGCCGGCCTGCAGGCCGAGGCTTTCGTTGATGTGCTTGAAACCGTCGAGGTCGATATGCAGCACGTGAACCGGGTTGCGGCCGCCGGATACGCGCCCCAGGGCCGCCTTGAGCCGGTCGAGGAACATCACCCGGTTGGGCAGGCCGGTGAGCAGATCGTGGTAGTAGAGCCGCTCGATCTTGCGCTGCGAGCTGTGCAGTTCGCTCAGATCGGTGATTACCGCCACGTAATGCGTCAATACGCCCTGCTCGTCGCTGACCGAGTTGATGCGGGTCAGCTGGGGATAGATGCTGCCGTCCTTGCG
>JAASTB010000335.1 GCA_021767625.1 Wenzhouxiangella sp. | reverse complement strand
GGAAGTGCAGCAGGGTGAACCAGTGCAGGCAGCCGGCTTCGCGCATGGCTTCGGCCAGGGTCATGACCTGGCTGGCCGCCAGGCCGAACTTGGCGCGCTCGCCGCCGGTATTCTGCCAGTTGCCGGTGCCCAGCGAGGACAGGCGCAGCCGCACGCCGACTTCCGGGGTTACGCCCAGCCGTTCGGCCTCGCGGCGGATCAGCGGCCATTCGCCGGGTTTCTCGATGACGATGATCGGCCTAAGCCCGAGCTTGAGCCCGCTCAGGGCCAGGCGAATGTAGGCGGCGTCCTTGTAGCCGTTGCAGATGATCAGGCTGCCCGGGCGGCCGACGGCCAGGGCGGTAATCAGTTCCGGCTTGCTGCCGACTTCCAGGCCCAGCCCGTCGACGCCGGCCAGCGTGCGCACCACGCTGGCCTGCTGGTTGACCTTGATCGGGTAGACCAGGTTGTAGCGTCCGCCGTAGTCGAGCTCGTCGATCGCGTCCTCGAAAGCCTGCCGCAACTGCCCGGCGCGGGTGCGCAGGATGTCGGGGAAGCGCAGCAGCATGGGCAGGCGCAAGCCGTCGGCGCGGGCGCGCTCGACGATGTCGGTCAAGGCTATTCGTCGCTCGCGGTCGGGCCGGGCCAGCAAGCGCCCCTGTTCATCGAGATCGAAGTAGCCCTCCGACCAGCGATCGATGGCATAGCGACGGCGGGCGCGGGCAATGGTGTTGTCGGTCATGGCGCAATTGTAACGGGCAATGGTCGCGGGCAGCCGCTACCGCCATTCGGGTTAACATCGGGCCTGGTTCAATCACCCTGTTCTAGACATGACGCTTCCCACCGATCGCAAGTGGTTCACCGAGGTGAACAGTGAAGCCGGCAGTGCCGAGTCCTGGGCTGTCGAGGCGCACCTGGCCCGCGAAGTGACCGACTACCAGACCATCGACGTCTACCGCACCAGCGACTGGGGCAACCTGATGGTCATCGACGGCTTCGTCATGCTGACCACGCGCGACAACTTTCTCTACCACGAGATGATGACGCACCCGGCGCTGTTCTCCCATCCCGAGCCCAAGCGGGTGCTGATTATCGGCGGCGGCGATTGCGGAACGCTCAGGGAGGTGCTTGCCCACGATTCGGTGGCGCGCTGCACCCAGGTGGAAATCGACGAGCAGGTCACCCGGCTGTCCGAAAAGTATTTTCCCGAGCTTTGCGAACGCAACAACGACCCGCGCGCCGAGTTGCTGTTCGACGACGGCCTGGCGCACGTCAAGAACCTCGAGCCCGGCAGCATGGACGTCATCATCGTCGACTCCACCGACCCGATCGGTCCGGCCGAGGGCCTGTTCGGTCCCGAGTTCGTCGTCGACTGCTACCAGGCGCTGGCCGACGGCGGGATGTTCCTCCAGCAAAGCGAGTCGCCGCTGCTGCACGGCAAGCTCATCGGCGGGATCCGCGACAACATGGACAAGGCGGGATTTTCGACCATCCGGACGCTCGGATTCCCGCAGCCCTGCTATCCCTCGGGCTGGTGGTCGGTCACGCAGGCCCGGAAGGGCGGGGAGATCGAGCCGGTCAGCGCCGAGCGCTTCGCCGCCAGCGGCATCGTCACGCGCTACTTCAACCCCGGGGTGCACGTGGGGGCGCTGGCCACGCAATTGCCCTGACCGGAAATTGAAAAAGCCGGGCGGTGCCCGGCTTGTTCCTTGGCGAATTGTCCGTGCCGGATTACTCGGCCGGGCAGTCGCCGATGCGCTGGCCGGAGACGGTGATGGTCATCTGCATGGCGCCCATCGGGGTTTCCATGTTGCCGTCGATGGTGCCGGTGGCGGTGTCGCCGTTGAACTGCATCTCGGCGTCCATGGTCATCTGCGTGCCGTCGGGCTGGGTGCAGACCATCGAGTAGTCCATGCCGTCGCGGCGCAGGTCCTTGTGGGTGATCTCGCACTCGTCGACGTCGTCGAGGAAGGCGTCGCCCTCGGCGATGTCCTCGGCGGTGACGCATTCCTCACTGGTCTGGTTCTGGTCCGGAATCGGCACATCGCCGGAGAAGGTCATGCTGTTTTCGTACTTCCACAGCCCGGGCTCGATGTTCGGCGTCTCGGCGACGACGACGGTGGCCAGGCCAAGCGCCAGGGCGGCGGCAAGCGTGCGTGCAATCATTGTGTCACTCCTCGGGTTTGGGGAAACCGGACCGGGGTCCGGCAATTTCTTTTCGACATGTCTCAAGTAACGCAAACGGCCACGCGGTCATGCCAGCCCGCGTGGCGATTGTCCGGCATTGTACCGTGCCTCCGGCGAGCAACCTGAGCGTTGGCTGAATGAAGCCCCGCTTCAGTAGCAGCGCGGAATGCGCGAGCCGATGACCTTGCGGCACTCCCGCTCCGGTTCATCGCCGAGATCGAAGGTGACCTCCAGGCGTACGCGGTGGTCGATGGGCCGGTCGTTTTCCCGGAAGGGTTCGAAACGCCAGTCCGCGATGGCCTCGCGCGCCGATTCGCCGAATGACAGGCCCCGGGGCGTCTCGTCGAGTACGCGCACGTCGCTGACGCTGCCGTCGCGGGTGACCAGGAATTCCACCTCGACGCTGCCGTCGATGCCGCGCTGCCTGGCGCGCACCGGGTATTCCGGCTCGATGCGTTCGAGCAGCTTGCCGCCCGCCGGCCGCGACGTCTCGGTCGCTTCGGCCCGGGGCCGCGGCGCCGCGGGCAGTTTCGGCACGGCCAGGGCGGGTCGTTCCAGCAAGGCCAGTTCGCGCCCGGCCGATTGCTCGAATGATCCCGCAACCGATCGATCGATCCATTGCGAGGCCGGCGGCAGGCGGTCGGTCTCCATCTTCGGTAGAGCGGGCGGCTCGGACGAGGCGGGTGCCGGATCCGAAGCGCCGGCGATTTCGGCCTGCGTCCCGGCCGGTTCGGGCGAGGCGACGGCGGGCACGGACTGCGCGAGCCTTGCGGGCTCGTTCGCCGTCCGTGTCGGCATGGTGTTTTCCTCCGCGGCGGCCGCCACGGCCGGCGGGATCGGCGTCTCCTGCGAGCGTGCCGGTGCAGTCTCCGGCTCAG
>JAASTB010000334.1 GCA_021767625.1 Wenzhouxiangella sp. | reverse complement strand
GAGTACATCTACCAGCTCGGGCCCGCCGACCTGATCCCCGACTACGAGCGATTCGGCGTGCTGTGGATGAACCGTCGCGCGCTCGGCCGGGCCTTCGACATGGACGGCGCCTTCAACAGCGTGGTCCTGACCCTGCAGGCGCACGCCGAGCCCGAGCCGGTGATCGCCGCGCTCGATCGCCTGCTGGCCGACTACGGCACGCTCGGCGCCTATGCACGCGACGAGCAGGTCTCGCACCGCATCCTGTCGCAGGAGCTCGATCAGCTGCGCGTCACCTCCGTGATCCTGCCGGCGATCTTCCTGGGCGTGTCCGCCTTCCTGCTGAGCGTGCTGATGGGGCGCATCGTGCGCAACCAGCGCCAGCAGATCGCCGTGCTCAAGGCCTTCGGCTACAGCAGCGCCGAGCTGATCCGGCACTACGCGATGCTCACCGCGGCGATCGTGCTGGTCGGAGTGGTGCTCGGCGTGGTCCTCGGCGGCTGGGCGGCCGATTGGGTGGCCGCGCTGTACATGCAGTATTTCCGGTTTCCCGAGACGCCCTTCGAGGTTCGGCCCCAGGTCATCGCGCTGGGCGCGGCGGTGTCGGGCGCAGCGGCCATGCTCGGCACCTGGCGCGCCGTGCGCGAGGCGGCCGTCCTGGCGCCGGCGGTGGCCATGCGGCCGCCCGCCCCGGCCACTTTCCGCCGCGGCTTGCTGGATCGCTCGCGACTGCGGCGTTGGCTCGACCAGCCGACGCGGATCATCCTTCGCAATCTCGGCCGCCACCGCATCAAGGCCTCGCTGTCGGTGCTGGGCATCGCGCTGTCGGTTGCCCTGCTGGTGGTCGGCGGCTACCAGTTCAACGCCATCGACCAGCTCATCGACACGCAGTACCGCAAGGTCCTCAAGATGGACGCCATCGTGCATTTCAACGACGTCGCGCCGGAGCGCGCGGCCGCGGAATTGCGCCACTATCCCGGTGTCGAGCACGTCGAGCCCTTCCGCAGCGTGCCGGTGCGCCTGGTGCACGGCGTGCACGATTACCGCACGGCCATCGAGGGCATGGACCGCCGCCCGGTCCTGCGCGGGCTCATCGACCGCTCGGGCGTCGACCAGGAACTGCCCGAGTCGGGCCTGGTACTCACCGACTACCTGGCCGAGCATCTCGATGCGCGCCCCGGCGACCTGATCGATGTCGAGATCAAGACCGGGCACCGCCGCACCGTGCAGGTGCCGCTCGCCGGCGTGGTCGCCGAGCCGCTTGGCGTGAGCGCCTACATGGCCCGGCCCGCGCTCAACCGGCTGATGCGCGAAGGGCCGGCGGCTTCGGGCTTCTGGCTGTCGCTCGACCGCAGCGCCGAAGTCGAGCTATTCCGCGAGCTGTGGGACGTTCCGAAGGTGGCCGGTATCGGGCTGATCGCCCGGGCCGAGGACGACATCCGCGGATACATCGAGGACACCATGCTCGGCACCATGGGCGTGATGCTGTTGCTGGCCGTTTCGATCGCGTTTGCTGTGGTCTACAACAGCGCCCGCATCGCGTTCGCCGAGCGCGAGCGCGAATTGGCCACGCTGCGCGTGCTGGGTTTCGGCCGGGGCGAGGTCGCCTGGATCCTGGTCGGTGAACTTTTCGTGCTCACCCTGCTGGCGATTCCGCTGGGCTGGCTGCTGGGCACCGGGCTGGCCTGGATCCTCACCGAGGCGATCGAGATGGACCTGTTCCGCATTCCCTTCGTGATCAGCCGCCAGGCCTACGCGATGTCGGCGGCCGGCGTGCTGGCCGCCGCCGTGCTGTCAGCGCTGCTCATCGCGCCGCGCCTGGCGCGACTGGACATGGTCACGGCACTCAAATCGGTCGAGTAGCTGCTATGAACGGACTCAAGACAACGGGCAATACACCATGACGACGCTGAGAAAGATCCTGATTGGCCTGGCTGCGCTGGTCGGGCTGGCGCTACTGGTCTGGGCGATGCGCCCGGCGCCGGTGCCGGTCACGATCGCGGTGGTCGAGCGCGGACCGCTGGCCGAGACGGTCGAAGAAGAGGGCCGAACGCACCTGCGCGATACCTACCTGGTGTCTGCCCCCATCGGCGGTTACCTGCATCGGGTGGTGCTCGAGCCCGGCGATCGCATTGCCGCGGGCGACACGGTATTCGAGCTCGAGCCGCCGCCGGCCCCGGCGCTTGACGCCAGAACGCGCGAGCAGGCCCGCGAGTCGCTGGCCGCCGCGCAGGCCCGGCTGGAAGCGGCGCGTGCCGAGCGCGGCAACCGCGAGGCCGACCTGGCCCTGGCCGAAAGCGAGCTGCGGCGAATCCGCGAACTGCACGAGCGCTCGCTGGTGGCCGAGAGCGAGCTCGAGCGCGCCGAGAGCGCGGCCTCGCGGGCCCGCTCGGCGCTGGCGGCCGCGCGGGCTTCGGTCGAGGCGGCCGGCTACGAGGTCGCCAATGCGCGTGCCGTGCTCGACATCGCCGAGGGTGAGCGCAGCGGCGAGGGCGGTCCGCTTCTGAGCGTGGCCGCGCCGGTCGGCGGCGTCGTGCTCACGCGCGAGCGCTGCTGCGAAGGCGTGATCCAGGCCGGCGCACCGGTACTCGAGATCGGCCGCCTGGAGGAACTGGAAGTGCGCGTCGACCTGCTGAGCATGGACGCCGTGCGGGTCGCCGCCGGCACGCGGGTGATCATCGAGGGCTGGGGCGGCGACGCCCCGCTCGAAGGCCGCGTGCGTCGCGTCGAGCCGGCCGGGTTCATGCGCATCTCGGCGCTGGGCGTGGAGGAACAGCGCGTGCCGGTGCTCGTCGAGATCACCTCGCCGCGGGAGCAGTGGCAGGAGTTGGGTGTGGGCTTTCGCGTCGAGGCCCGGTTCGTTCTCTGGGAGGGCGAGGCCATCCTTCAGATTCCCGCCTCCGCTCTATTCCGAGTCGACAACGACTGGCGGGTCTTCGTCGTCGAGGACGGGCGGGCACACCTGCGCGGCGTCGAAATCGGGCGGCGCAGCGGCCTGCACGCCCAGGTGGTTTCGGGCCTGCAGGCGGGCGAGCGCGTCGTCGCCCATCCCGGCGACCAACTGGCTG
>JAASTB010000333.1 GCA_021767625.1 Wenzhouxiangella sp. | reverse complement strand
GTGTTCCCGATCGACGCCTCGGACTATCCCGACCTGCGCGAGGCGCTCGAGAAACTGCAGCTCAACGACTCGGCGCTTCAGTTCGAGCCCGAGACCTCGATGGCCCTGGGTTTCGGCTTTCGATGCGGCTTCCTGGGCATGCTGCACATGGAAATCGTGCAGGAGCGTCTCGAGCGCGAGTACGACCTGGACCTGATCACGACCGCGCCGACGGTCATCTACGAGCTCGAGATGACCGACGGCGAGATCGTGTCGCTGGACAATCCGGCCGGTCTTCCGCCGGCCAACAAGATTTCCGAGATCCGGGAGCCGGTGATCCTGGCCAACATCCTCGTGCCGCAGGACTACGTCGGCGGCGTCATCGGCCTGTGCGAGGAAAAGCGCGGCGAGCAGCGCGACATGCGCTTCCTCGGCGGCCAGGTGCAGCTCAGCTACGCGCTGCCCATGTCGGAAGTGGTCATGGATTTCTTCGACCGGCTCAAGTCGGTCAGCCGCGGCTTCGCTTCCTTCGAGTATGATTTCCTGCGCTACGAAGCCGGGCCGTTCGTGCGCCTGGACCTGCTGATCAACGGCGAGAAGGTGGACGCGCTGTCGACGATCGTGCACCGTGACCAGGCCGAGCGCCGCGGCCGCGAACTGGCCGACCGCATGCGTGAACTGATTCCGCGGCAGATGTTCGACGTGGCGATCCAGGCCGCAATCGGCTCCCACGTCATCGCCCGCTCGACGGTGAAGGCCTACCGCAAGAACGTGACCGCCAAGTGCTACGGCGGTGACGTCTCGCGCAAGCGCAAGCTGCTCGAGAAGCAGAAGGCGGGCAAGCGCCGCATGAAATCGGTCGGCAAGATCGAGATCCCGCAGGAGGCTTTCCTGGCCGTGCTGCGGACCGACTCGGAGAAATAGAAAAATGCATCTGGATTTCGCACTCATCCTGACGGTGCTGACCCTGGTCACCGCCGTATTCTGGTTGATCGAGCGTTACTACTTTCGTCGCCGCCAGGCGCATGAGGAAGAGCCCGAGGGCGCGCACAAGACCGTCGAGGTCGTCGGCTCGCTCTTTCCCGTGCTGTTGCTGGTTCTGGTCTTTCGCTCTTTCCTGTTCGAGCCGTTCAAGATTCCTTCCGGCTCGATGATCCCGACGCTGTGGATCGGTGATTTCATCGTCGTCAACAAGTACGCCTACGGGCTGCGCTTGCCGGTGCTCAACAGCAAGATCATCGAGACAGGGGACCCGGAACGTGGCGACGTGATCGTCTTCCGTTTCCCCGAAGACGAGCGCGTCAACTACATCAAGCGTGTCGTCGGCTTGCCCGGCGACACGATCACCTACCGCAACAAGGTGCTCTACATCAACGGCGAGCCGGTCGAGCAGGAGCCCGCCGGTCGCTGGGAGGGCGTGGGGCTCAACCGCAACCGCCCGGGCACCGATCCGGTCAAGCGCATGGAGTACCTGACCGAGGATGCACACCCCATCGTCGTCTATCCCAGTCGCCCGAACGGACGTGTCGAGTCGGTTACCGTGCCGGAAGGACACTATTTCGTGATGGGCGACAACCGCGACCAGTCGCTCGACAGCCGTTCGTGGGGTTTCGTGCCGGAAGAGAACCTGGTCGGCAAGGCCGTTCGCATCTGGATGCACTGGGACTGCTCACGGGGCTGTGTCGACTTCAGCCGAATCGGTGATAGAATCGAATGAACCGGGGGCATCGAAACCAGAGGGACCTGGAATAATGAAATCACTGCAAAACCAGCGTGGATTGAGCCTGCTCGGCTTCATCTTCATTCTCGTCCTGGTTCTTTTCTTCACCTATATCGGCATCAAGCTCGTGCCCATCTACCTCAACCACATGTCGGTGATGAGCGAGGTGAAAGCGGTGGCTTCGGAGCCGGGGTCGGCCAATAAACCGCCCAACACGATCCGTCGGGAACTCATTCGTCGCATGAGCGTGAGCTACGTGGAGCACGTCGAGCCCCAGCACATCACCATCGAGCGGGCGGACCAGGTCCGGATCGTGGTCAAGTACGACGTGCAGCAGCACCTCATCGGCAACATCGACGCGGTCGTCCGTTTCAACAGTGCCGAACCCCTCCGGAACTGAACGCCTGGATCGAATCCCCGGTATCGACTACCGGTTCGGTGACGCCGGCCTGCTCGAGCAGGCCCTGACGCACCGCAGTTTCGGCCCCCGCCATTACGAGCGCCTGGAGTTTCTCGGCGACAGCCTCCTGAGCATGGTGATTGCCGAGCAGCTCTTCCAGCAGCGACCGCATGCGGCGGAAGGCGACCTCAGTCGGCTGCGCTCCCGGCTGGTTCGCGACGTCACACTGGCGCGCCTGGCCAGGGAACTCGATCTCGGCGATTATCTGCGCCTGGGCGCCGGCGAGCTCAAGAGCGGCGGTTTTCTCAGGGAATCCATCCTGGCGGATGTCTTCGAAGCGATCATCGGCGCCATCTACCTCGACGGCGGCTTCGCGGCCGCTCGCCGGGTGCTCAAGGAACTGTTCTCCGACCGGCTTGCCGACCTGCCCGATGCCGACAGCCTCAAGGATCCGAAAACGCGCCTTCAGGAATTGCTGCAGGGGCGTGGCTACGAGCTGCCGGTCTATAGCGTGATTTCGGAGTCCGGGGCCGACCACGCAAAGCGATTCGAAGTCGAGTGCCGGGCCGGCACGTTGGCCGAGCCGGTGCGCGCGGAGGCGGGCAGCCGCCGGAAGGCCGAGCAGGCCGCCGCTCGCCTGATGCACGACCATCTCCTGTCCCTGTTCGAGTCGGGCAAACCGCGCCCGGCGGCCAACTCAAACCGCAACTGATTCCTGGTTCGAACATGTCATCGAAACACAGTGGATACGTGGCTCTCCTGGGCCGCCCGAACGCAGGCAAGTCGACCCTGCTCAATGCCCTGGTCGGCGAACGCGTCGCCATCGTCACGCACAAGCCGCAGACCACCCGCCATCGCATCACAGGCATCGTCACCCGCGAGGCCGGACAGGCGGTCTTCGTGGATACGCCGGGTCTGCATCGCCGGCGTGATCACGCGCTCAATCGCCG
>JAASTB010000332.1 GCA_021767625.1 Wenzhouxiangella sp. | reverse complement strand
TGCGCCAGCACTGGCAACAGTCCGTCGACGGCGCCGACTTCAAGACCGTCTTCGACGGCCGCTACATCCCCGCCGACCGCGCCGAAGAAGCAAAAGACTAACCCCAAGGCCCGCCACCCGGCGGGCCCAGTTCACCTCATCCTCCACCCTCCTTCTACGGCCCCACGCTCTTAACAAGAGCTAACGGCGGGCACTAGGCAGTACTTTCCTGCAGCTCCTTTCGAGCCTCCACCAAACGCCCCGGAACCCCGAACCGACGCAAGGCGTCGTCCCTGCCCCCGAGCCGGGACCTCTCCACAGAAGGCACCAACCGACGGAAGGCCCCGGGTCAGGCCCGGGGCGACGAGCCGTTCCCTGAAACCTGAAACCTGAAACCTGAAACCTGAAACCTGAAACCTGAAACCTGAAACCCGAAACCCGTAGCCATAAAAAAGCCCGGCGGAAGCCCGCCGGGCAAGAGAGCCTGATGGAGCACAAATCCATCAGGGAAGCACCTTGTGAATCGCTCAGAACCGGTGATCGGCCCTCACGTAGAACGAGCGCCCCGTGATGTCGTAGAGGGCCTGGTCGAACCAGGGCCAGCCGCCCGCGGCGATCTCAGAGAACGGCGGCTCTTCCTCGAAAACGTTGCGCACGCCCAGCGTCACCCGCGTGCCGGCATCGAACACGTAGCTCGTCTGCAGGTCGACGCGGGTATAGCTGTCGACCGGGCGCACCCGCCCTCCCTCGGCGATCGTGCAGGTTCCGCCCTCGCGACCGCCGACCAGGTCTTCGGTCTCGCCCACGTAGCGAATCATGGCCGAGCTGTCCCACTGTCCCGTCTGCCAGCGCAACTGCAGGTTGGCGCGCCACTCCGGCTCGCTGGTGGTGCCGGCGTCGTCGCACAGGGGCTGCAGCGCACTGCTCTGGCGCAGGTACTCGACGAGGTAGTGCGACCTCAGGTCCACGCCGAATCGCCCGAGATCGGTGTCGAAGCTGTAGAGCACGCCCACGTCGATACCACTGCCCTCCTCGATCGTGAGGTTCTGCAAGTTGGATCGGACGAAGGCTTCCTGGGCGGTGAGTTGTCCGTTGACGCGATTGACCAGCTGCGGAAAGCGCTCTTCGTTGTTGAGGATCTCCTGCACGGTCAGCGATCCGATCTTGCCCTCGACCTCGATGTTCCAGTAGTCGGCCTTGAAGACCAGCCGGTCGATCGGCTCGAAGGCGAAGCCGGCCGACCAGGAGGTCGAGGTCTCGGGGTCCAGTTCGGGATTGCCGCCGGTCAGCGAGCGGATTTCGCGCGTGCGGCACGCCGAGTCGATTTCCGCCTGCGTGGAATCGGGATCGCTGGTGACCTGGTTGCAGAAGGTCGTGTCGACGGCGCGTACGACACCGAAGCTTTGCCCCAGGTAGAGATTCCCCAGCGAGGGCGCGCGGAAACCCGTTCCGTAGCCGGCCCGCAGCAAGAGAGACTCGGTAGGCCGCCAGGAAGCCGACGCGCGATACGTGGTTTCGCTGCCGATGTCCTTGATGTCGTCGTGGCGTGCGGCCAGCGAGAGTTCGAGGTCCTCGACCGGGGTGGCATTGAGCTCCCCGAAGAAGGAGGTCGTCTGCCGATCGCCGCCGCCGAAGGAGCCGGCACCGCCGGCGATGTCGCGGTCGACGGCGTCCCCGTCGCTGATGTCGAAGTAGGACTCGTCCAGCCAGGAGCCGCCCACGGCGTAACCGACCGGATTGGCGCCCAGGTCGAAGGGCATGAAGCCGCTCAGGGTTGCGCCGAGCGTCTTCTGATCGCCGGTCGCCTGGCGTTGGGTGCCCACCGCCAGTCCCTGGTCGATGAACCACTGGGGATCGTAGGTCTGCAGCGGATCGAAAACGCCATTGACGATCGCTTCTTCGATGCGTCGCGTCGAGATCTGTCCGGACACGCCGACCTGGTTGTTCTCGACCTCGGCCGCCAGGCCGTAGACCTGCAGGTCGTGCAGGCCCATGTTGTAGTCGAGCTGGGCAAGGAAGGAGTTCGTCGTGTTGGTCGTGTCCCTCGCCCGGGGACCGGCGTCGACGAAACGACGCAGGAAAAAGGCGGGCTCGCCGGTCGGGTTCTGATCGGCGGGGAAGAAGAAGTTGGCCGGCGCCGCGCCGTTGCGCACCTTGATGTGGGTGTTCGAATGGCGCCACTGGAACGTGCCCATCAGCTGCGGCGTGAAGTCGTACTGGAATTTCGAGAACAGGTTGTAGCTGCGGCTGGCCGGCACGATGTCGTAGAGCTGCGCGAAGTTGTAGGCGCAGTCGAAGCCCGTGGCGGCGATCTCGCTGGGCCGCAGGTTCTCCTCCGGACAACCCTCCTGCGGAATCCCTTCCAGGAATTCACCGGTTGCCGGATCGTAGGTGATGAAAGTGCCCGGCAGTCCGGTCGGACTGCGACCGTCCGTGCCGTCCGGCGCGACAGCCGAGTCGGCCAGAGGCCGGTCGCTTGCCTCGATGTCGGACTGCTGGTACCAGTCGAATGCGATCAGGGCGCGCCAACGATCGCCGGTCGCGCCGCCGACGATTTCCGACGACACGCGCGAGCCCTCGCCGTCGTCGGCCGTGCCGGCCTGGGCGCGCATGTTCAGGCCCTGGAAGTCCCGCTTGGTGATCACGTTGATCACCCCGGCGATCGCGTCCGAGCCGTAGATCGCCGAGGCGCCATCGGAAAGATACTCGATGCGCTCGACTGCCGCGATCGGCAGCTGGTTGATGTCGGCCGCCTGCGTACCGCCCAGCGGCGTGATCGGCAGGCGCTTGCCGTCGATCAGAACCAGCGTGTAGGCCGCCCCCAGCCCGCGGGAGTCGAAAAAGGCCGAACCCTGGTACTGGCTGAGCGTGGCGTTCTCGTTGAACAGGCCGGGACCGGCGAACTGCGCCTGGAACAGGAAATCGGCAACGGTCTGCGCGCCCGTGGAGTCGATGTAGTCGCGGTCATAGATCTGGACGGGGTTGGGCCCCTCGACGTCGATGCGGCGAATGCGCGAGCCGGTGACCTCGACGCGATCGAGCCGCGCCTGCTCTTCGCGCTGCTGCTCTTCGCGCAG
>JAASTB010000035.1 GCA_021767625.1 Wenzhouxiangella sp. | reverse complement strand
CTGCCGGAGTTGTCAATCCGCCGGCATGTGCTGGCCTGGATGATCTCGGCCGTCATGGTCCTCTTCGGCCTGATCGGCTTCCGTTCCATTGGCGTGGATCGCTTTCCCGAGATCGAGTTCCCGGTTGTCTCCATCACGACGGTGTTGCCGGGCGCCAGCCCGGAGATTGTCGATGCCAGCATCACCAACATCGTGGAAGGTGCGGTCAACAGCGTGCCCGGCATCGACTACATCCAGTCCAACTCCTCGCCGGGGGTGTCCAACGTCATCGTCACCTTCAACCTGGCCAAGGATATCGACGTGGCGTTCAACGAGGTGCAGGCCAAGGTCAACCAGGTCGTCCGCGAATTGCCCGAGGACGCCGACCCCCCGGTCGTGGCCAAGGTCGAGGCCGGCGCCAGCGCCATCATGTGGATCTCGCTGCAGGGAGATCGGACGCTGCAGCAGCTCAACCAGTACGCCGACAACGTCATCCGCAAGCGGCTCGAGACGATCGACGGTGTCGGCGAGGTGCGCATTGGGGGGCGGCGCGCGCGCACCATTCGAGTGGAAGTCGATCTCGAGCGCATGGCCGCACTCGGCGTGACTGCCCAGGATATTCGTGCGGCGTTCGCTACCGAGCATGTTCAGTTCCCCGGCGGATTCCTGGTCGCCGGTTCGACCGAGTCCCTGGTGAAACTCGACCTCGAATACCATTCGCCCCGAGCGCTGGAGGGCATGGTCGTGCGTCACGTCGATGGTGCGCCCATCCGCATTTCCGACTTTGCCGAGGTGGTCGACGGCCTGGCGGACAATCGTTCCATCGCCCGCTTCATGGGAGAGCCCACGGTGGGTCTGGGCATCGTCAAGATTGCCGGCACCAACACCGTGGCCATCGTGGAAGAAGTGCGAAGAAGGCTCGACGAGCAGATCATTCCGCAGCTTCCGCCCGGCATGACGATAAAGATCGCGTCCGACGACTCCGAGCTGATCGAGGAGATCGTGCAGGCCCTCGAGGACCACCTGCTGGAAGGGACCTTGCTTGCCGCGCTGGTGGTGCTGTTCTTCCTGCGCACCTGGCGGGGCACCGTGATCATCGCGCTTGCCATTCCCGTTTCGCTGCTGGCGGCCGTAGCGGCCATCTACGCACTGGGCTATACCTTCAATACCATGACCCTGCTGGGGTTGCTTCTGCTGATCGGCGTGGTCGTCGACGATGCCATTGTGGTGCTGGAGAACATCTATCGCTTTCGCGAGGAGGAAACCCCGGATCCGATCGAGGCGGCCATCGGCGGCAGCAACCAGGTCTTCTTCGCGATCATCGCCACGACACTGACCCTGGTTTCCATCTTCGCCTCGGTGATCTTCCTCGGCGGCATCATCGGCCGTTTCTTCGAGTCGTTCGCCGTGACGGTGACCGTGGGTGTGCTGGCATCCGCGGTGGTGTCGCTTACGCTGACGCCCATGCTCAGCTCCCGCTTTCTCAGGGTCCGCCGCAAGGGACAGGAGCACGGTCGGCTCTACCATGCCCTGGATCGTTTCTTCGAGTCCATGAGCGAGACTTACAGGCGGGCGCTGGGCTGGAGCCTGGCTCGCCGCTGGCGTGTGCTGGCCCTGGCCACGCTGGTCGTGCTCACTTCGGGCTTCTTCCTGGTCGATATCGACAAGGAGTTCGTGCCCGAGGAGGACGAAGGCCGGTTCGTCGTTTCCTTCCGGGCGCCCCTGGGCACGGGTATCGAGGCGACCGATCGGTATCTGGGGAAGATCGAGCAGGTCCTCGGCGAACACGAGGAGATACGGACCTATTTCACGGCAATCGGACTGGGCGAAGCCGGCGAAGTCAATCGCGGTATCGCTTTCGTTCGGATGGTCGACCGTGCCGAGCGAGAGCGATCGCAGCAGGTCTTCCTGGATCAACTGAGGAAGGAGTTGGCCGGAATTCCCGGGGTGCTGGCCTTCGCCGCACCGCCTTCCATCGTCGGCGGTCAGCGGGGCGATCCCCTGCAATTCGTCATCAACGGTCCGGATCTGGAACGCGTCGCCGAACTGGCCGGCCGCATGCGCGAGCGCCTCGAAGACATCGAAGGCATGGGGCGCCTCGACCTGGATCTGCAGCTCGATCTGCCGCAACTCGACATCGAGGTGGACCGCGTGCGGACCGCCGAAGCCGGCCTGAGTTCGGCGGACGTCGCCTTCGCCGTCAACATGCTCGTGGGAGGGTACGACATCGCCCGCTACAACGACGAGCCCGGAGACGGCGAGCGCTACGATATCCGGGTCAAGGCCGCTGAAGGCGAGGTGACCCAGCCTGCCGACCTGGGGCGGATCTACCTGCGTTCGGCCGAGGGCGCGCTTGTGCGCTTCGACTCGCTGGCTCGGGCTCGTGAGACGGTGGGGCCGGCTGTGATCACCCGTTTCGATCTCAACTACTCCGCGGACTTCTACGGCAACCCGGACATGCCGCTCGGCGAGGCGGTCAGCGCCATCAACGCGGCGGCCGAAGACATACTTCCGCTCGGCTACCAGGTGGCCTACAAGGCCCAGGCCCGAGAGTTTCAGCAGACCGTCGGCTACGTCCTGTTCGCCTTTGTGCTGGCCGTCGTCCTCGTTTATATCGTGCTCGCGAGCCAGTTCAACTCGTTCATCCAGCCCCTGATCGTAATGACCGCCCAGCCACTGGCCGTCATCGGTGGCGTCTTCCTGCTCTGGCTGACCGGGCATTCACTGAATATCTACTCGATGATCGGCATGGTGCTTCTCGTGGGTCTGGTGGCGAAGAATTCCATCTTGCTCGTCGACCTGGCCAACCAGTACCGCGAGCAGGGGCAGGGTGTCGACGAAGCCCTGAGCAATGCCTGTCCGGTTCGACTGAGGCCGGTCCTGATGACGTCGTTCACCGTCATCCTGGCCCTGCTGCCGCCCGCGCTTGGCCTCGGAGCCGGCGCCGACACCAACGGACCGCTCGCGGTCGCGGTCATCGGGGGTATGCTGAGTTCGACTCTGCTGACCCTGGTCGTCGTTCCGGCCGCCTACTCGCTGGTCGAGCAGCGGATCGGGCGGCGACGAACCGCAACAGACATTTCAACGGAGTCCTGACATGCAGTGGATCGCGATTTCCGGCAGTCTCCGGAAAGAATCCTTCAACACGCGACTGGCGCATCTGATTGCCGATCGCGCATCGCCGGAAGTCAGTGTCAGTGTGCAAACGCTTCACGGCATTCCGCTCTACGATGGGGACCTGGAAGCGTCGAGCGGCATACCCGCCGCGGTCGAGTCTCTGCGCTCGCACATCAAGGCCGCCGACGGCCTGATCATCGTCACCCCGGAGTACAACGCGTCGATGCCGGGGGTGCTGAAGAATGCGCTCGATTGGTTGACGCGACCCGGCGACGAAATGAAGCCGACTTTCGGCGGTCGGCCGACGGGGCTCGTCGGCGCCACCCCCGGCGCCTGGGGAACGGCCTTCGCCCAGGCGGGTGCCTTGATCAACCTCCGTCAGCTGGGCTGCCACTTGCATCCCGGCTATCTCCGGGTCTCCCGCGCGGGTGATCTGTTCGGCGACGACGGTTCGGTCGAACAGAAACTGGCAAGTCAGGTCGATCGCTGGATCGAGAGCTTCAGGGCCTTCACCCGGTAGCCCCCAAGCCGTCTCGGCTCGCCTGCAGCGACGGAGCGCTTGGCGTATGATGCCCGCGCCCCGGAGAAATCGATACCCATGAAATATCGCGCAGAGGTCGACGGCCTGCGAGCCGTTGCCGTGCTTCCCGTCATTCTATTCCACGCCGGCCTGCCGCCATTCAGCGGCGGCTACGTGGGCGTGGATGTCTTTTTCGTGATCAGCGGCTACCTGATCACGACCATCATCACGCGCGAGATGAGCCAGGGGCGCTTCAGCCTGGTCCACTTCTACGAGCGACGAGCGCGACGGATCCTGCCGGCGCTGTTCCTGGTCATGGTCGCTTGCCTGCCGTTTGCCTGGTTCCTGCTGTACCCCAGCCAGATGGAGGCCTTCGGGCAGAACATGACGGCCACGGCCCTGTTTTCCTCCAACATCCTGTTGTGGCTCAAGAGCGGCTATTTCGCGACGGCCTCGGAAATGAATCCGCTGCTCCATACCTGGAGCCTGGCGGTCGAGGAACAGTACTACATCCTGTTTCCGTTGTTGCTCATGCTGCTGTGGCGCTTCGGCACGCGCACCCTGCTGGCGTGCCTGGCCGTTCTCTTCTTCCTCAGTCTCGGCGCATCCGGATGGGCGGCTGCGCATGCCCCGATGGCCGGCTTCTACCTGATTCCCTTCCGCGGCTGGGAGCTGTTGCTGGGCTCCTTCTGTGCGTTCCTGGCCCCCCGGATGACTGCGTGCCCGGGGCTCGATGACCTGTTCGCCTTTGCAGGTCTCTTCCTGATCCTGGGCGCGGTGTTCGCTTTCGATGCCGCCACGCCCTTCCCGGGCGTGCATGCGCTGGTGCCGACAGTTGGCACGGCCATGATCATACTGTTCGCCCGCGAAGGGTCTCTGGTACAGCGCCTGCTCAGCCGGCGAATGCTCGTGGGGATCGGCCTGATCAGCTACAGCGCATATCTCTGGCACCAGCCGGCGTTCGCCTTCTACCGCCACTACCATCTCGGGGAGGCTTCCGTGGCGGCCCTGTTGCTGCTGGCGTCGTTCTCGCTGCTCGCCGCCTGGGCAAGCTGGCGATTCGTCGAGCGCCCCTTTCGCGATCGGGAGCGTTTCTCCCGCCGGTTCATCTTCGGGGCTTCGGCTGTCCTGATTGCCGCATTCTCTGGCGCGGGATACTACGCCCATGTCAATAACGGCGTCATGCCTCGCGACTACGACATGCCGGAGCTCAGGCAATTCAGGCCCGACAACCGGGCACTGCAGGAGGAGAGCTGGCAGCCGCTGAGAGCCCGGGCGGGAGATGCGGACTACAACGTGGAGGGCAATCCCTTCGACCGCCACCTGTGGTTCGACCCTTCGGACAACCGCATACCGGTTCTGGTCGTCGGCAATTCGCACTCCAAGGATATCTACAACATCCTGAGCTTCAGCGAGGACTTCAATTCACGTTTCCAGCTGGCCCGGTTCGGCGCACAGTTGACCGACCTTGACGACCCATTGCATGAATTCTATTCGAGTGAGAACTATGAACATGCGCGTGTCGTGATCATCGCTTCGCGCTACAAGAATGACGATGTCGCTGCGCTCGAGGACGCGCTTGGATTGATGGAGACCGACGACAAGCAAGTGGTGATCGTCAACAACATCTTCGAGTTCGAGGAGTACGGCGATCGGACAATGGCCGACGTGATATTGCTCGAGGCCTATCACGATCCCGAAATCGAACTGCGCAATGTGGACATGGCGCGTCGCGTCAACCAGGCGCACTTCGAGAGCTACAGCGCGGGCGAGGGCAGGCGACCCGGACTCGAGCAGATAAACCGGTCGCTGCAGGCCGTTGCCGAAGCGCACGCGCTGCCGTACCTCGATCGTATGGATTACGTGTGTTCCGACGCAGAGGCGGTGTGTCACGCCATCGATGAGCAGTACCGGAAGCACTTCTACGACTATGGCCACCACACCCTGCAGGGCGCCCGCTTTTTTGCCCGGCGAGTCGACCGCATCGGCTGGACGGAGGCGCTCGCGGATTTAGTCTCCGAGCCCTGATGTCGGGCCGGGATGTCCGAGCTGAGAAGAATGGCGCCCCGGACAGGAGTCGAACCTGTGACCTGCCGCTTAGGAGGCGGCTGCTCTATCCTGCTGAGCTACCGGGGCGTTGAATTCGAAGGCTTGTTCGTCAGGGAGCCGAAATACTAACAGAAGCGCCTTCGAGACGCCCGGCGAGAACCCGGCTTCTCCAGCCGTCCAGCCAGTCTGGTTTCTCTCCGCGGATCAGTCGCGTCAGTTCCTTCTTGCTGGCGATTACCGCCGGCTCGATTCCCAGTTCCTCGGCGATCGATCGAACCGCCTTCTGCGCCACTGCCACGCGTTCGCGATCCTCGGGCGCCAGCGGATCGAGCCACTCCGGCCGTTCGAAGTCCCCGACGTCGACGCTTTCCAGGCTTTCCTGAATGGCCGCGCCGAAGCGCCTGCGTTGCCCGCCCGGAAGTTTCCGGAGAACATCCTCCAGCTGCTTGGTGCTCGCCTGGGCGAGCTCGATCAACTTGTCGTCGGTCATGACGAAGCGCCTCGGTAGGTCCTTTTGGCGGGCGACCTGCTCGCGCCAGTCGGCCAAGGCCTGGAGCCGGGCGAGTGCCGGTGTGTCCAGGCGTGCGGCGCCTTTGACCCGGCCGAGCGCCGGTGCCGTGTCCCCGGCGCGAGCGCGTTCGACGATTCGGGCGCAGTCTTCGCGGTGCCATTCGAGCCGGCCGGCGCGATCGAGCAGGTCCTCGAGATGCTCCTTGAGTCTCGGCAGCCAGATGACGTCCTCGGCGGCGTAATGCAGCAGCTCCTCGGCCAGCGGACGCTTGCACCAGTCGTTGCGGGCCTTGCCGCCGTCGAGTTCGACGCCCAGCGCCGACTCGACCAGGTGCTCGTAACGCTGCTGGAGCGGCTGGCCGAGCATCGCGGCGGCAACCTGCGTATCGAACAGCGGGCTCGGCCAGCGTCCACCGACGGCGTGCAGGATCTCGAGGTCCTCGCCGACGCTGTGAAGCACCTTGACTGTTCCCTCTCCGGCCAGGAGGGCGCCCAGGGCCTCGGAACGGGGTACGGCGACGACATCGATCAGCCAGACCTCGCGACCGTCGCTGATCTGGACCAGGCCGGGCCGGGCGTAAAAGGTGCGCTCGCGAACGAACTCGGTGTCGAAGCCCAGAACGTGATTTTGCGCACACTTGGAGCAGGCTTCTTCGATGGTCGACGCGGAATCCAGGTACCTGGCCTGCTCGACCGCCCGTTGCGCGGCGCGGACGGATTCTTCCTCTGCCGGTTGGCAGGGCAATTCAGCATGCTTCAATGGTCGTTCTCCGTTGGGGCCGGTGGTTGTCGCAGGCGTCTCGATACGCTATTTTCACACATTCGGTCGGTGTGCCTGCCGGTACGAGCGGGCAGGGGACAGCCTCAAAGGGAAGCGCCGATCCTTCATTTCTACCAGCAACAGGAGCTGTGATTCAGATGAGATTTCTGCTGTTTGCAACGAGCGTTGTCCTGATGCTCGCTTCCTGGGCCGTCCATGCCCAGGACGAGTCCGGGTCGACGGAAGGGGCCGAAGCCGAGGCGCAGGCCGAGGAATCGGAAGAGCAACGGCGGGTTCGCCGGCTGGGCGACATGGTGGGCTCGGATACCGACGAGTTCGACATCGACTTCGAGAATCTCGATATGCCAGCACAGCCGGTCGAAGATGTACCGGAAGTGAGCCTGCCCGATCCCGAGCAGGATGCGGAACTGCAGAGGCTGCTTCGCCAGAGGGCGTTCGTGCCCAACGATCAGGCAACCCTCGATGCCATCAGCGATCTTCTCGACCAGGTCGAGGCCGATATCGACGAGGCGCTGGCCCAGGGTGATCTCGCACTGGCCCAGCAATTGGCCGGGGTGGTGGCCGAAGTCCAGCCGGAGCGCGCCGTCATCGCTGAGGTCCAGGCGGCAGTCGAACGTGAGAATTCCATCGGGCAGACCCTCGAGCAGGCCACAGCCGCGCTCGACGCCGGTCGCCTGACCGAGCCGGCCGGCGACAACGCGGCCGAGCTGTTCGCCCAGGTGCTCGAGATTGAGCCCGGCAACGAGACGGCACAGGCCGGGCTGGTTGAAACGCACCAGGCCATCGTTGCCGACGCCGTATCGATGGCGCGCGAGGACCTGGATTTCGAAGGCGCCGAGGCCCGACTGGTCCAGGCCGAAGGCGTCCACGAGTCGCCGGAAGCGGTTGCCGAGGCGCGCGACAGCATCGCGCAGTTCCGGGAGCGTCACATAGAGGAGCTTCACCAGTCCGTGCTCACGCACATCGACGAGGGGCGCTACGACCAGGCCGAGGAAGCCATCACCGAACTGGTGGCGCTGGGCCACGATCGCGAACGGGTCGAGGGGCTGCAGGCCTCCCTGGCCGACGCGCGCCTGTATGGAAGCTTCGAGCCAGGCCAGGTCTTCAGCGACCAGGTCGAACGCCTGGGCCGTTCGGGCCCGGAAATGGTCGTTCTGCCGGCCGGCAGCTTCATGATGGGCTCGCCCGAGGACGAGGATGATCGCATGGCCAATGAAGGGCCGCAGCATCGCGTCACCTTCGATCGCGGCTTCGCGCTTTCTCGTACCGAAGTCACGGTCGGCCAGTTCGCCGAATTCGTGAATGCAACCGGCTATCGCACCGACGCCGAGATTTCCGGTGCGTCCAGGGTCTACGACCTGGACACCGGGCGCATGGACGAGCGCAGCGAAGTCAACTGGCGGCTCGACTATTCGGGCGCCGAGGCCGACGACAACCTGCCGGTGATCCATATCTCCTGGCGCGACGCCAACGCCTATGTCGAATGGCTCTCGCAGGAAACCGGCCGCAGCTATCGCCTGCCCTCGGAAGCCGAGTTCGAGTACGCGCTGCGTGCTGGCACGCAGACGCCCTACTGGTGGGGCGACGGCTCGCCGCCGGAGAACGACATGGAGAACGTCACCGGCGACCGCGACGTCTCGCCGACGGGCGCGCGCTGGAACGTGGCTTTCCGCCGCTACTCGGACGGCCATTGGGGGCCCGCGCCGGTCGGCACCCTGATGCGCAATCCCTTCGAACTCAACGACATGGGCGGCAACGTCATGGAGTGGGTCGAGGACTGCTGGCACGACAGCTTCGTGCGTGCGCCGGACGACGGCTCGGCCTGGGTCAATCCCGGCTGCGAACGGCGCGTGATCAAGGGCGCTTCCTGGTCGAGCACGCCGTCGATGTCGCGTTCGGCCTTCCGGATTTCCAGTTCCACGGCCAGTACCGACATGCGCGTGGGCTTTCGCGTCGCGCGCGACCTGTAGGTTCGATTGCCTTCCACGCCCCGGGCCGCCCGGCCCGGGGCGACAATTCTCGACCGCATCGCCACCCTGGCCCCTCCTGCTTGCTTCTTGTTTAGCAAAGTCTTATATTAGCTAAACAGGATATTAAAGGGTTTTTGCGCCGCTCGCCCACGGGCTCCCGGCGCGTGCCCCGACATCGAGGAGGAGACCATGGCCAGAATCGTCATCATCGGCGCCGGCATCGGCGGCGTACCGGCAGCCTATGAATTGCGCGACCAGTTGGGCTCGGCCCACGAAATCACCGTCGTCGGCGCCCAGCCGTATTTCCAGTTCGTGCCGTCCAATCCCTGGGTGGCGGTGGGTTGGCGGGACGCCGAAGCAATCACCGTCGACCTGGCCGGGCCGATGGAAAAGCGCGGCATCCGCTTCGTGCACGATACGGTCAGCCGGATCGATCCCGAGGGTCGGGCGGTCGAACTGTCCGGCGGCGACTCGCTCGAGTACGATTACCTGGTCATCACGACCGGACCCGAACTGGCTTTCGACGCCATCGAGGGGCTGGGGCCGGAATCCGGGCACACCCATTCGATCTGCACGCTCGAGCATGCCGAGAAAGCCTGGTCGGATTACCAGCAATTCCTGGAGAATCCCGGCCCGATCGTGATCGGCGCGGTCCAGGGCGCTAGCTGCTTCGGGCCGGCCTACGAATTCGCGATGATCGTCGATGCCGACCTGCGCAAGCGCAAGCTGCGCGACAAGGTGCCGATCACCTTCGTGACCAGCGAACCGTATATCGGACATCTCGGCCTCGGGGGCGTCGGCGACTCCAAGAGCCTGATGGAACACGAGCTTCGCGAGCGCCATATCCGCTGGGTCACCAATGCGCGCGTCGATCGCGTCGAGGCCGACGCCATCCATATCACCGAAGTCAACGAAGACGGTGAGGACCGCCGCAGCCAGGAGCTGCCGTTCAATTTCGCGATGATGCTGCCGTCCTTCCGTGGCGTGCCCGCGGTGGCCGAAACCGAGGGCCTGTGCAACCCCAAGGGTTTCGTCAACATCGATGCCTACCAGCGCAACCCCAACTACCCCAATATCTACTCGGCCGGCGTGTGCGTGGCCATCCCGCCTGTGGAGGAAACCCCGCTGCCGGTGGGGGCGCCGAAGACCGGGTACATGATCGAATCGATGATCACGGCGATCGTCCACAACATCGCCGCCGATATCGAGGGCAAGCCGGTCGAGTCGCAAGCGACCTGGAACGCCATCTGCCTGGCCGATCTCGGGGATTCCGGGGTGGCTTTCGTCGCCCTGCCGCAGATCCCGCCGCGCAACGTCACCTGGGCCAAGCAGGGCAAGTGGGTGCACTGGGCCAAGATCGCCTTCGAGAAATACTTCCTGCGAAAGGTGCGCAAGGGCCACGCCGAGCCCGTCTACGAGCGCTACGTGCTAAAGGCCCTGGGAATCACGCGCCTGACCGGGAAGTAAGATGCACAAGGGGTGGTGCCGGGAGCGGGAATCGAACCCGCACTGCCTTTCGGCAAACGGATTTTGAGTCCGTCGCGTCTACCAGTTCCGCCATCCCGGCTTGCCAGTCAGCAAAGGATGCTTATTGTCTGTGCGGCCGTTCGGTTTGTCTAGTCCGAGTCGAGGCTCAAGGGGGTCGGCTTCGGGCGGTACCAGTGGCCCTCGACGGGCTTGAACACGCAGCACTCGTCCATGACCCCCGAGTAGATGTGGATGGTGATGGCTGGCTCGTCCTCGCTCGGATTGGCGATGGTGTGGTGCTCGTGGGGCGGGATCAGGCTGCCCGCGCTCCCCACGCCCGTTCGCATCGTGGTGCGCGGTTCCAGCCTGAATTCGTCGCTGCCGCGCTCGACCAGTTCGTACTGAACGACTTCGATTTCGCCGTGCCAGACCGCCTCGACGCACCACATTCCGGCGTGGTCGTGCAGTGGCGTGCCCTGTCCGGGTCCCCAGGTCATGGCCAGCACCGTGTAGCCCAGTTCCTCGTCCTGGTGCAGCAGCCTGCGGCAGTAGTGGTCCGCGCTGTACTCGTAGACGCAGTCGGGCAACTGGATGCTTTCGTCGGCCACCAGCTCGCACAGGCAGCGGCGCAGGTTTTCGGTGATGTCTTCGGCGCAATCGGCCGATACGGCGCGATGGATCTTCTCGATCATTCGCGACTTTCCGGGGAATTCAAGCGTCATTGCAACCACTTCCTGATCGGTTTGCCAAATGTCGGGACGTCGGCCAGGAAGGCGTCGTGTCCCTGGACGGAGGGCAGCGCCTGGTAGGTGACGTCGTTTCCGCTGGCCTCCAGGGCCGCGGCCAGGTCCTTTTGCTGTGTCAGCGGAAACAGGATATCCGTCTTGACGCCCAGCACGAGCGCCTCGCCCGAAAAACAGCGATCGAACATGCGCTTGAGCGTCTCCGAACTGTCGCAGAAGTCGAAATTGTCCATGGCCCGCGACAGGTACAGGTAACTGCAGGGATCGAACTGGCCGACGAACTTGCGTGCGTGGGTCTCCAGGTAGGATTCGACCGCGAAGCGCATGCCGAACAGCGTTGGCGGAAAGTAGTCCTGGCTCTGGCGGCCGAAGCGCTGCTGCCATTCGGTGGCCGAGCGATACGAGATCATGCCCAGCTTTCGGGCCAGGCGCATGCCGACTTCCGGCCAGTCGTCCTCGGTGTAGTTGCCGTCGCGGAAATTGCGGTCGGTGACGATCGCTTCGCGCTGCAACGAGCGAATGGCAATGGCCATCGGCGTGGCCGAGCAGGCCGTCGAGATCAGCGCCAGCTTGCGCGCGCTCTGCGGGTATTGCTTGAGCCAGGCCAGCGCGGTCAGCCCGCCCATAGACGGGCCGATCACCGCGTGCAGGGTCTCGATGCCCAGGTGTTCGACCACCAGGCGCGTGGCGCGCGCGATGTCCTCGATGGCCAGCTCGGGAAAGGCCAGGCGCCACGGCTTGCCGGTTTCGGGATTGATGCTGGCCGGGCCGGTCGAGCCCATGCAGGAGCCGAGCGAGTTGACGCAGAGCACGAAATAGCGGTCGGTATCGATGTACTTGCCGGGGCCGATCATGCCTTCCCACCATCCCGGCTCGGGGTCCTGTGCGCTGGAGGCGGCGTGCGCCCCGGGCGACAGCCCCGTGAAGATCAGTACGGCGTTGGACTTGTCGGCGTCGAGCACGCCCCAGGATTCCCAGGCCAGGCGCACGTGAGGCAGGCGCCCGCCGCGGTAGAGCGGAAACGGTTGCTCGAGGTCGAAATAGTGGGTGGCCGGACCCATGCGAACTCTCAATGGTCTAAAACGCCCATTCTATAACGCATTCCCGAATCGGGCATGGTGGCGGCATGACGGCCCGGGCACGCGGGCCGTGATAGCGTGCGCGAGTCTTCAATATGGGAAAACCGGCATGGGTATCCGTCTCGGCCTGATCTGCGGCGACCAGCTGCACTGGCCCAACCCGGTCTGCGAGGCGCTGGATCCGCGGCGCGACCGGCTCATCATGGGCGAGCTCGCCAACGAGACCGGCTATGTCTGGCACCACGCCAAGAAGATCGCTCTGGTGCTCTCGGCGATGCGCCACTT
>JAASTB010000331.1 GCA_021767625.1 Wenzhouxiangella sp. | reverse complement strand
GCCTTTCCGTGACCATGCTGGACGGTGATTTCCATGATGAACAGCATGGGATCTTTTTCACCCTCGTGATCGTCGGCGGCAACGGGCATGCAGACCGCCGCGGCCAGCGCCGCGACAAGCAGTTTCTTCCGGATAGTCATGATGTGTCTCCCTCGATGGACCGGATGGCTCAGTCTCATACCGGGCCCCAAATCCGATCCCGCAGCCCGAATATAGCGCTATATATCTCACTAAGGCAACTGCACTGTGAACTACATCACGCTATATGCGGCTGCAGCGTCGGTGCCGCTGCCTTGGTGGCGCCCTATCGCCGCATGGGCTGAAGACGCAAGTAGGTCAACGTCCGCCACAACCATTCCGCCGGACCGAACCTGAAGCGCGCGAGCCACCAGCGGCTCACTACGACCTGCGCGGCGAAGAACACCACGGCGAGCGGCACCTGGCCCGCGGGCGACACCTGGCCCCAGAGGCCCAGCCCGTAACCGCAGAACACCCAGGTCCAGAACAACGACTGCAGCAGGTAGTTGGTCAGCGCCATGCGCCCGGCCGGCGCCAGGAAGGACAGCCGGCGCCACGACAGCGTCACCGCCGACAGGTACCCCAGCGAAACGAATACACCGGCGACGGTCGCCAGCGTCATGCCGAAAGCCATCTGCAGCGACGGCATGGTCAGATCCTGCCCGTGCATGAGCCAGGCCGCCGCCGCGGCCAGGGGCAAGCCTGCCGACAGACCCCATGCGCGCCAGCGACGGAGCCATGGCCGGTGCTCGTCGGGATCCCGCAGTCGACCAGTGGCGATCAGCCAACGCCCGAGCAGGAAGAAGCCGAGAAACGGCGGGATCCAGAACGGCGCGAAGGTCAGCAGGAACTCCATGTCGCGGGCGCGCTGGGCGACGTTCTCGACGTAGCTGCCCTCGGCATGGATCTGTGCGGCGCGAGCGACGGCTTCGTCCGCCTGGGCCCGGTCGGCCTCGAAACTCGCCATGACCTCGGCATGGACCGCAGGATCGAGTCGGGCCGCCTCGATGCTCAGTGAGCCCAACCACATCAGCAACAGCGGCAGGGACCAGAACACGATGGCCCACTTCCACAAGCGCCTCAATGGCGTGTTGCGGAACAACAGAATCATGACGAAGGCCGACAGCGAATAGACCAGCAGGACATCGCCGGACCAGATCAGCAGCAGATGCCCCAGACCGAACAGGAACAGCACGATCAGGCGCCGCAGATAAAGCCCCCAGAAAGGCGCCTGGCGGGCCCGGGCACGTTCGAGCATCAGCGCGAAACCGGCACCGAACAGCATGGAAAACAGGGGATAGAACTTGCCCTCGCCCAGCACCCGCACCGCCTCGGCGGCCACCAGATCGAGCCCGGAAAGCTCCGCCCCGCTGCCGAGCACGATGGCCTGGAGCGGCCGGGTGAAGAACTGGAAGTTGACCAGCAAGATGCCCAGCAAGGCAAAACCGCGCAATACGTCGAGATGTTCCAGCCGTTGCCGCGTCGGCTGCAGTGCGCCCTCGTTCATCACCATTACCTCTATCCCAAAGCTGCAGACATTGTAGGCAGGAGGCGCCGCGCCACCACCTGCCGAAAGTCAGATTCGCCCAGGGCTGCCCGAGCCAGAACGCCTGACGATGAAGCTTGCAGTCGAGGCCGCTTTGCCAAAAAATGGCGCGTCCAATTCCCCGACCGAGAAATGAATGTTTTCTTCTATGCGTGATTCGCTTCGCGCCCTGGCCGCGCTGGTTTTCGTTGCCGGCCTGATCGGGTGCAGCCAACTCGAGCCCAGGCCCGAGCCGAGCGGCGGCGAGGCGCCGGCCGAGGGTCTGACGCTGCAGCTGCTGCATTTTTCCGACGTGGACGGCGGCGGGACGCGGGCGCTGGATCACGTGGCGGAGTTCTCGGCCCTGACGGCCTCGTTTCGCGCCGACATGCCTCACAACACCGTGCTGATCAGTTCGGGCGACAACTACATTCCAGGCCCCCTCTACCAGGCCAGCAACGACCCCGAAATGGCGCCGGTCGTGGGCTCGCCCGGCGTGGGCCGCGGCGAGATCGCGTTTACCAATGCCCTGGGCGTGGATGTCAGTGCTGTGGGCAACCACGATCTCGACGGCGGCCCGGAAGAGTTTGCCGGCATCATCCGGCCCAACGACGAAGGCTGGCCGGGGGCGCGCTATCCCTGGGTGGCGAGCAACCTGGATTTCGGCAGCGAACCCCACCTGGCGGACCTGGTCAGCCCCGACGGTCTGCCGGCCGGAGAAGCGAACGGTCGCCTGACCGGCTCGGCAATCCTGGAAGTCCACGGCCGCCGGATCGGCGTGGTCGGCGCCTCGACGCCCAGCCTGGACCAGATCACGACCACCGGCGAGATCGGCATCCGGCCCGAGGACCCGGACGACCTGGACGCGCTCGCCGAGGTGATCCAGCACGAAGTTGATTCGCTGACAAACCGGGGAATCAATGTCGTCATCCTGGCCGCACACATGCAGCAACTGCACGTCGAACGGGCGCTGGCTCAACGACTGGAGAACGTGGACGTCATCATCGGCGGGGGCTCCAATTCCATCCTGGCCGACTCCGGCCGCCCGCTGCACCCCGGCGATGTGCCCGTGGACGACTATCCCCTGGTCTATCGCTCGCCGCTGGGCGAGCCGGTGCTGCTGGTCAACACCGGCGGCGACTACCGCTACCTGGGGCGCTTGCTGCTGCAGTTCGACGGCGAGGGCGTTATTTCGCTCGAGCACCTCGACGAGGAATCCGCAGGCGTCTGGGCCAGCCTGGCTTCGCTGGTCGAGGCACGCTCGGCCGTGCCCATGCCCGAGGTGGTCGCCATCCGGGACACCTTCTGGCGGATTCTCGAAGACAAGGAATCGAACGTCCTGGGCTACACCGACCAATTCCTGGACGGTCGCCGGGTCATGCTGAGAACGCGCGAGACCAACCTGGGCCGACTGTGGGCCAAGGCCAGTCTCTGGCTGGCCCGCCGGCAGGAACCCGAAGCGGTCATCGCCGTGCGCAACGGCGGCGGCATTCGCGCCCCGATCGGCGAAGCGAACGTGCCGCCGGGCAG
>JAASTB010000330.1 GCA_021767625.1 Wenzhouxiangella sp. | reverse complement strand
CGCCCTCTCGCGGATTGATGGGATCACGATGGTCCCGGCCAAGGCCTCTCCCCGATTTGTACCTCCCCCGAAGTTTCCGGGGATTTTGCACGCCTTGGCCCGACTCAAGGACCAAAAAATGAAATTCGATTCCCTCGGCCTCAAGGCCGAACTGCTGCGTGCCGTCAGCGAGCAGGGCTATACCACCCCGACGCCCATCCAGGAACGCGCCATTCCCTTCGTGATGGAAGGACGCGACGTGATGGCCAGCGCCCAGACGGGCACCGGCAAGACCGCCGCATTCACGCTGCCGCTGCTGCATCGCCTGAGCGAGCGCAACGGTCACCAGCGACAGCCGCGTGCGCTGATCCTGACGCCCACGCGCGAGCTGGCCGCGCAAGTCAACGAGAACCTCCGCGCCTACAGCCGCCACATCAAGCTGCGATCGCTGGAAATCTTCGGCGGCGTCAACATCAATCCGCAGATCACCAAGCTGCAGCGCGGGATCGACGTGCTCGTCGCCACGCCGGGCCGCCTGATCGACCACATGCAGCGCGGTACCGTCGATCTCACGAAGATCGAATTCCTGGTGCTCGACGAAGCCGATCGCATGCTCGACATGGGCTTTCGCCCGGCCATCGAGCGCGTCGTCAAGGCCCTGCCCGCCCAGCGCCAGACGCTGCTGTTCTCGGCGACGTTCTCGAAGGAAATCAGCCAGCTTGCCCAGAGCTACCTGAGCAATCCGGAGCGTGTCGAGACTTCGCCGCCGAATTCCACCGTGGAAGCCATCGCCCAGCAGGCGTTTCGCGTCGACCAGAAGAAGAAGCGGGAAGTGCTGTCCTGGCTGATCGGTTCGAACAACTGGCAACAGGTTCTGGTCTTCACCCGCACCAAGCACGGCGCCAACCGCCTCGCCCGCCAGCTCGAGACCGACGGGCTGCCTGCCGCCGCCATCCACGGCAACAAGAGCCAGGGTGCGCGAACCAGGGCATTGAGCGAATTCAAGAAAAACAAGATCCGGGTGCTCGTCGCCACGGATATCGCCGCGCGCGGCCTGGACATCGACCAGCTTCCCCACGTGGTGAACTTCGACATTCCCAACGTGCCCGAAGACTACGTGCACCGAATCGGTCGCACCGGTCGGGCCGGTCGCGACGGGCTGGCCGTCTCGCTGGTGGCCGGTTCCGAGCACGGCTTGTTCGAAGACATCCGCAAGCTGGTCAAGGTCGAGATTCCCACCTACGGCGTGGAAGGCTATGAGCCGACCGAACCGCTCTCCAGGGACGCCGGCAAGACGCCCGCCCGCCAGGGCCGCGGCAAGGGCGGTGGAGGCCGTGGCAACAGCGGCGGCAATCGCGGTGGCGGTCGGGGCAACAACACGCCGCGGGGTCAGAAATCCGCTCGCGGCAACAACGGCCGCGGACGGGGACGAAATCGCGGCCAGCGATCTCAGCAATCCCGGGCGGCGTGAACGCAGGCGCTTCCGTGGCGGGGCATCCCCGCCACGGTCGCCCAGCCATTCGAGCGCCCCTGAAGTACTTTGATTAGTTTGATCTGAAACAAGAATTCCTCGCATTTCTGCGTTAGGATGCGGCGCTTCCATCGCCGAGGATCCGTTGCAGACTCATGGACAAATTTCGCCGCGAGCGCGTGTTGAGCGTGCATCACTGGAACGAGGGGCTGTTCAGCTTCCGCACGACCCGCGACCCCGGGCTTCGCTTCGACAGCGGGCAGTTCATCATGGTCGGGCTCGAGATCGAGGGAAAGCCGCTGATGCGCGCCTACTCCTTCGCCAGCGCCTCATGGGAGGAGGAACTCGAGTTCTTCTCTATCAAGGTGCCCGACGGCCCCCTGACCTCGCGTCTCCAGCACCTGCAAGTCGGGGACGAGATCCTGCTGTCGAAAAAGCCCACCGGAACGCTGCTGATCAGCGACCTGCATCCCGGCAAGCGGCTCTACCTGATGGGGACCGGAACCGGCCTGGCGCCCTTTCTCTCGATCATCAAGGATCCCGAAACCTACGAGCGTTTCGACACCGTGATCGTGGCGCACGGCGTGCGCCACATCGACGACCTGGCCTATCGCCAAGCGATCAGCGAGGAGCTGCCGCGGCACGAGCTGCTCGGCGAGACCATCAACGGGCACCTGCTCTACTACCCGGCGGTGACGCGCGAACCATTCGTGCACAACGGCCGCCTGACCCATCTGCTCGACTCAGGCCAGCTAGCCGGCGACCTGGACCTGCCCCCGCTGGACCCCAAGTACGACCGCGTGATGCTCTGCGGCAGCATGGCCATGATCAAGGACTTCCGGAAGCTGCTCGACCGGCGCGGGTTCGAGGCCAGCGCGTCCATCGGCCAGGCCGGCGACTACGTCTTCGAGCGGGCTTTCGTCGGCTGAGGCGGTCGGGGGTATACCCCTAAAGCATCCGTGAAACGATCAATAATCCACTTTAGCAAATGACGATAACCTACTGATTAATAGTAAAACAATCGCGGTTGCAGTGAATTCGACTTGCCGCGTATACCCCTAGGGGGTATCATCCGCGGCATGGACCAACACCCCTCGCACCGTGACCAGCTTAGACGCCTTAACCGCGCCCGCGGGCAAATCGACGGCGTCGTGAAGATGATCAACGAGGGGCGCTATTGCGTGGACATACTCACCCAGCTCAGAGCGGCCCGCTCCGCGCTGCGAGCCGTGGAGGACGGCGTTCTCCGAACCCACGTTCAGCACTGCATTCAGGACGAGCTTGCAAAGGGCAACACGGAGCGCCCCAACGAGCGCATCGACGAACTGATCGATGTGCTGACGCGCTACGGGCGCTGAGACGCCCTGCCCCTTTGAACCTCCGACCGACTCGTCGAATCCACTTTCGAGGATTGCCATGAGCGACAACGAGCACCGTCACGACGCCGAGCAGGCACACCACTGCTGCCATTCCCACCACGACCACGGCAAGGGAAACGAGCCGACCGGCGACAAGGCCTACTACTGTCCGATGTGCCCGGGCGTGGAATCGGACGAGCCCGGCACCTGCCCCAAATGCGGTATGGCGCTGGAAAAGGCGCAATCGGGCCCGTCGACGAAGACGG
>JAASTB010000329.1 GCA_021767625.1 Wenzhouxiangella sp. | reverse complement strand
GGCTTCGGCGTTGACTTCGAGCTTGATCATCTCGGCCCTGACGAGCCCGTCGCCGTCGTCGGCCGCATGGCCATACTCCTGGACGGGCACCACGGCAATACCGTGATGCCCGCCCATCTGACCCAACGCATCGATGACTCGGTCGAGCAATGCAGGTCGGATGTAGGCTTTGATTTCGAACATGGTTGCATCTCTCCTTCAGCTGAAGTCGACTTCGCTGCGCGGCTCGGCAAACCAGCGATAGACCGCCGGCAGCACCAGTAGCGTCAGCGCCGTGGAGGTGACCAGGCCGCCGACGACCACCGTGGCCAAGGGGCGTTGCACATTGGCGCCGATGCCGTTGGCCAGCAGCAGCGGGATGAGGCCCAGAATGGCGACAGAGGCGGTCATGAGCACGGGCCTCAGGCGCCGCTCGGCGCCCAGGCGCACGGCTTCTTCCAGCGAGCGACCGCGCTCGCGCAGTTCATTGATGTAGGACACCATGACCACGCCGTTGAGTACGGCCACGCCGAACACAGCGATAAATCCGACCGCGCCGGGAACCGACAGGTATTGCCCGGAAATCCACAGCGAGAACAGGCCGCCGGTAACCGCGAAAGGCACGTTGAGGAAGATCAAAGCCGCGTAGCGCACGCTGGAGAACGCCATGAACAGCAGCAGGAAGATCAGGCCGAGCGTAATGGGAACGACCACGTAGAGCCGAGCCATGGCGCGCTCCTGGTTCTCGAACTGGCCGCCATACTCGACGAAATATCCGGCGGGCATCTCCACCTCCTCTGCGATGCGCTGCCGGATGTCGCTGACCACGCTGCCCATGTCGCGGCCGCGAACGTTGAGCTGCACGAACAGCCTGCGACTGGCCTTGGAGCGCGAGATCTTCTTCGGCCCACGATAGACCTCGATATCGGCAATCTGGGATAACGGGATGAGCGCCCCGGCGGACGTGCGGAAGTTGAGGCTGCGGATGTCGTCCACGCTGGTCCGCGCCGGCTCTTCCATGCGCACGAAAATATCGAAACGGCGGATGCCCTCGAAAACCTGCCCGGCCTTGGCCCCGCCGATACCGGTCTCGACCACGCCCAGGACCTCGTCGAGCGAGATACCGTGGCGCGCCAGCGCCTGGCGGTCGGGTCGGACAACGATCTGGGGCTTGCCGCCCTGTTGCTGCATGCGCACGTCGGCCGAACCGGGCACCTCGCGGGCGATGGCGGTCACTTCCTCGCCGATGCGGGCCAGTTCGTCGAGGTCCTCGCCGTAGATGCTGATGACGACCTCGGCCATGATCCCCGACAGCAGCTCGTCGGTCCGAAGCTGGATCGGCTGCGAGAAGTTGTTGGCCAGGCCCGGCACCTCATCGGACAGGCGCTCGGCCATGGCGGTCTGCAGCTCCTCGTAGTCGCGGCCGCTTTTCCACTCATCGAGGGATTTGAGCGCGACAAGTGAAGCGACGACGTTGACCGGCTCCGGATCGCCGCCGACTTCGGCCCGCCCGACGCGGGCATAGACGCCGGTGACTTCCGGGTACTCCCGCATCACGTCGGCGACCCGCCCGGCATACTGGTTGGCGGTATCCAGATTGGCGCCGGGCGGTAGGGTTGATCGCACTAGGAACGTGCCTTCCCGTAGGGTGGGAACGAACTCCGTGCCCAGCATGGGGAACAAGGCCAGTCCGCCGGCGAACAGGACCAGGGCGGCAGCCACGGTGCGCTTTGGATACGCCACCACCGCATCGAGGAGCGGTCGATAGCCCTTTCTCAGCCAGCCGACCAAGCGAGGTTCGCCGTGCACGCTGCCCTTCTTGAACAACAGCGTGGTCAGCACCGGAACCAGGACCAGCGCGACGATCAATGACCCGGCCAGCGCGAAGCTGATGGTGTAGGCCATTGGCGAGAACATCTTGCCTTCCACGCCCTCGAGCGTGAACAGCGGCAGGAAGACGATGATGATGATGGCGATGGCGAAGGCAATTGGCTTGGCGACTTCGCGGGCGGCCTCGCCTACAAGCCGTCGCAACGGCACATCTTCGTCTTGTCGCTCCTCCATGTGTCGGAAGATGTTTTCGATCATCACCACGGAGCCGTCGACCATCATGCCGATCCCGATGGCCAGTCCGCCCAGGCTCATCAGGTTGGCCGACATGCCGACGTATCGCATGGCGATGAAAGCCACCAGCGCCGACAGGGGCAGGCTGATGATCACGATAAGCGTCGATCGTACATTGCCCAGGAACAGCCATAGCAGGACGAGGACCAGCACGGCCGCTTCTAGCAAGGCCTTCTCGACCGTGCCGACGGCCTTGCCGACCAGGTCGGCTTGCGAGTAATAGGGCTTCATCCGCATGCCGTCGGGCAGGGCGTCGTTGATGGTGGCAACCTTGGTCTCGATGGCCGTCAGCAAGTCCTGGGTATTGGTTCCGATCAGCTTCAGGACAAAGCCGCCCACGCCCTCTTCGCCATTTTTCATCAGGGTGCCGCGACGAATAGCCGGCCCGAATTCGATCTCGGCGATGTCGCCGAGATAGACGGGCGTGCCCTGCGCCTCGCTGACCATGATGTTGCGCAGATCGTCGAGCCCCTTCTCGCCGGAATCGATCCAACCGTAGCCGCGCACGATGTACTCCTCGCCGCTGCGCTGGATGAAGGAGGCCCCGACGTTTCGATTGTTGGCGGCCAATGCCGAACGAATGTCGCCCACGGTCAGGTTGCGCGCCGCCAGTGCCTTGGGATCGAGATTGACCTGGTACTGCTTCTCGAAGCCCCCGATCGAAAGGACGCCCGTCACGCCAGGAACCGTGCGGAGCTGAGGCTTGACGATCCAGTCCTGCGCCTCGCGCAGTTCGGTGGCGGTGTACTCGGCCCCGTCGACGTTCTCGACGGTGTACATGAATACGCGCCCCAGGCCGGTAGTCAGCGGTCCGAGCTGCGGATTGCCCATGCCCTCGGGGATCTCCTGGCGCGCCTGCGCCAAGCGCTCGTTGACCAGGCGCCGGGCGAAGTAGATATCCGTACCGTCCTCGAAGTAGATATTGACGCGTGACAGACCGAAGATGGAGGTGCTCTGGACGCGCTCGAGGCC
>JAASTB010000328.1 GCA_021767625.1 Wenzhouxiangella sp. | reverse complement strand
ACGTCCACGTAGTCCAGCTCGTAGCGGGGCTGGACTTCCTTCTGCATGGTGACGGCCGTCCACACGCCCCCGGCCAGCAGGATGATCATGGCCAGGTTGGCCGCGATCGCGTTGTTGACCATCCACGCGATCGGACCCCCAGAGTGCGTCCCCGGACCGGGCTGGGGAGCACTCATGCGTCGATGTCCTCCCCGGCGGCGTTACCGTTGGTGTCCACGCGCAGGCGCAGTCCTTCCTGGACGGTCGCCAGGCGCGTGGTCACCACGCGGTCATCGGCGGTGAGCCCTTCGTCGATGTAGGCGTAGCGCTCGTCCTCGAAGACAATGGAGACCGGCTGGATCACCAGGCGCTGGTCGACCATCAGCCACACCGTGTCGTTTTCGCGGATGTAGTCCCGGTCGAGGCGGACGACGTCGCTGAGCTCGCGCCCCTCGATGCGGCACTCGACGTATTCACCGAGCATCAGCCGGGGCAGGTCTTCTTCGCTCTCGCGCGCGAGCGGATCGTCCACCGCCACCAGGATGCGCGCCAGGCGGGTGTCGCCTTCCAGTTCGCCGATGAGACGAAACACTTCGCCCCGTCGGGTCGCGTTCATGGGCCAGGCGTTGCGGTTGCGCACGGTCACGCTGGAGCCGGGCTGGTCGCCGTCGGGCACGCTCAGCCACTGCAGCTGCCCGACCGGCACGGTCGCCTCGACCCAGTAGGTGTCCAGGCCGACCAGGCGACCGAGCGCCGCGCCCGGACTGACCTGCGAGCCCAGATTGACGTCGCGACTGAGCACATGGGCGTCGAAGGGGGCCTCGACGGTGGCACGATCCAGGTTCAGCTCCGCCTGGCGCACGTCTGCGCGCGCGGCCTCCACATTGGCCCGCGCCGCCCGGCCCTGCGGCTCGCGCAGCACCAGGGCCTCGCGCTCCGGCGGCAGCTCGCGGTTGAACTGGCGGTACTCGGCCTCGGCGGCGGCCCGCTCGCCGCGCTCGATCTCGAGGTCGGCGATGGCCTGGTCCAGCGCGCTTCGACTCTGTTGCAGGGCGACCTGGTAATCGGCGTCGTCGATGCGGACCAGCACCTCGCCCGCATCGACGTAACCGCCTGGAACGAAGGAATCGCCGATTTCGACGATTTCGCCGCTCACTCGCGCACCGAGTGAAATCTCCCTGGCGGGACGCACGGTTCCCATGGCCTCGATGGTGGGCCGGAAGTTGCCGAAATCGCCCTGCGTGATGTCCACCAGGGACGCGGACTGACGCACCGCGCCGTCGCGGCGCGCCGTCGGTTCGGTATTGAAGATCACGAACAGCAGCACGCCGGCCACGGCCACCAGGGCCGCACAGACCAGCACGGTCTTGATCACGCCGCTGCGGCGGTCTTCCCTGACTGCCCCGGATTCACTGCTCACCTGGATTCCACCCTCTTCATTGTCTGGACCTGTCTTGCCTGGACCTGTCTTGCCTGGACCTGTCGTTCGCAGCCCCTGCAGCCCGACCCTTCCTGCAGCGGACAAGCGAACACCATGAAAGTTTCAGAAGAAACTATCAGACCCGGGAAAAGAATTCGTCAATGGATCGCGCCGTGGGCGATCGATGGTGAGAATAACCCGACAACCCCCGCCGCGAGCCGATCAGTGCCCGGCGCCGGGCCGCGAGCGCCGCACGGTCTCCGACTCGGAATACCGCACGTAGAGATCGAACAGAACGCGCCGGAAGGGTTCGCTGTAGCCGGCGGCGATGCCCAGCCCCAGCGTCGCCATCGCAGCCTTGTCGGGATTGTCCTGGATCCAGCGCGCAAGGACGGGGTCGGCATGCTCGCGCAGGAAGCGCTCGAATTCGTCGTCCCGCGGCGGCTTGCCGCGCGCTTCGCTGCGCTTGCCCGAGCCGTCGGCGATCTTCGCGACCAGCAGCACCAGCGCGATCACGACGATGCCGCAGGCGGCCGTGACCAGGGCGGCCATGGCCGGCGGCAGGGATTCCAGCAGGGCGAAGTAGCAGGCAACGCCCAGGAAGGCGAAAACGCACAGGGACACGGGGATGACGATCGCCGCCACCAGGACGCCGGTCTCCATGCGTTTCTTGATTCGGCTCAGCATGCGAGGCGAGTCGGCCGGGCCGATGGCCTAGCGGTCGAGCAGCTTGCCGAGAATGAAGCCGATGCCCAGCGCAACGGCGATGCTCGTCATCGGACGCTCCTCGACCTCGTGCTCGAAAGCACTCCAGGTCTCGCGCGCCTGCTGGCGCGAATGCTCTGCGGCCGAGCGCAGGCGGTCGCGACCTTCGTCGGTTGCAGTATGGGCCAGCTGACGGACAGTCTTGCCGATGCCCGAGAGCTCGTCCTTCAACTGATTGAATTCTTCTCTCAGTTCCTGGAGTTCCTTGTCAGTGCCTGTCGCCATGGATCCTCCTGTTTTGACTTCGTTTTCGAGAACTTGGACTGAACATTAACACACCGACGGCAGGAATCCTCGCCGAGCCTGTGTTTCAATTGACGGTCGCTGCATCCCGCCCTGTTCGGCAACGGTCGCGCCCATGAATGAACGCACATCGCCGCAGATCGAAAGCCTCGAAGGCCTGATCGAGCGCCTGCGCGCCATCGGCGACGATGTCGACCCCGTGGAGCTGCACGTCATCCTTCAGCAGATCGAGCAGCGATCCTTCGGCGCCATTCTCATCATTGCCGGCATCATCGTGCTCGCGCCGATCATCGGGGACATTCCCGGCGTCCCCACCGTCACCGCGCTGCTGGTGGTAATCACCGCCGGCCAGATCCTGGCCGGCCGCAGCTATTTCTGGCTGCCGCAGTTTCTGCTGCGCCGTTCGGTAAAGCGCCGCCACCTGCAGGGCGCGTTGAACTTCATGCTGCGCCCGGCGCGCTTCACCGACCGCTTCCTGTTCCAGCGCCTGACCTTCCTGTCCGAAAGCGTGCTCACCCTCGGCGTCGCCGCCGCCGCGCTGGGCGTCGGGCTGGTCATGCCCGTGCTGGAGCTGATTCCCTTCACCGCCAACATCGCCGGCATCGCCCTGTTCGCCTTCGGCGCGGCCCTGATCGCCCGCGACGGCCTGTTCGCCCTGCTCTCGCTGGCGCTGACCGGAACGGT
>JAASTB010000327.1 GCA_021767625.1 Wenzhouxiangella sp. | reverse complement strand
GTCGACAGGGTCGTCGCCGGGGCGGGTGTGCAGCGCAAGGTCGCAGAGCGCGAACTCGATCTGGCGAACCAGCGCCATGGCGCCCTGGAATTCCTGGTCGGCCTTGAGGCCGGCAAGCAGTTTCCGGGGCAGCGGCTCGCCGGTTTCGATGTGGCGCGCATAGCGGTTGAGCGACTCGGCCTCCCAGGCCCAGCCTTCCATCAGTTGGCTGGGCAACTCGACCGCGTCCCATTCCACGCCGCTGATACCGGCCACGCCGGGGATATCGATGCGCGTGAGCAGGTGATGGAGACAGTGCCCGAACTCGTGGAAGATCGTGACCACATCGTCGTGGGTGAGCAGGCTGGGGCGCCCGCCGGCGGGCGGCGCGAAATTGCAGGTCAGGTAGGCGATCGGCAGCTGCTCGACGCCGCCGACCTTCATGCGTGCCCGGCAGACGTCCATCCACGCGCCGCCGGACTTGCGCGGTCGGCTGTAGAGGTCGAGATAGAGCCCGGCCACGCGCTGCCCGCTCTCGTCGAGCACGTGGAAAAAGTGCACGTCTTCGTGCCAGGTGTCGACCGCTTCGTCCGCCTCGAAACGCAGGCCGAACAATTCGCCGGCCGTGGTGAACAGCCCGTCGAAGACGCGCTGCAGTTCGAACCAGGGCTTGAGCATCGATTCGTTGATGCCGAGCTTCTCCTCGCGCAGTTTCTCGCTGTAGTAGGCGATGTCCCAGGGTGCCAGCGGCGTCTCGGCGCCGCGTCCGGCGGCGAAGGCGTTGAGCTCTTCGAGCTGGGCACGCGCCTGCGGCCGGGCGCGGTCGGCGAGGTCGTGGAGGAATGACTCGACTTCACCGGCGGTGTCGGCCATGCGCGTCGACAGCCGCATGGCGGCGTGGTGTTCGAAGCCGAGCAACTTCGCCTGCTCGTCGCGCAGCGCGAGCATCTCGCGCATGACCGGCCCGTTGTCGAATTCGCCGCCCTGCGGACCGATTTCCGAGGCGCGGGTGGCGAAGGCGTGGTGGAAGCGCTCGCGCAGTTCGCGGTCGTCGGCGTAGGTGATGATGGCCCGGAAGGCGGGAAAGCTCAGGTTGGCCATCCAGCCGGTCCTGCCCGCCTCGCGCGCCATGCCGGCGAGCATGTCGAGTTCCGCCTCGGGCAGGCCGGCTAGCTGATAGACGTCGTCGAATGTCTCGGAGTAAGCCTCGGTGGCGTCGAGTACGTGGTTGCCGAAACGGTTGCCCAACTCCGACAGGCGCAGGTTGATCTCGCCGAATCGCCTGCGATCGGGTTCGGGCAGGTCGACGCCGGACAGGTGGAAGTCGCGCAGCTCGTGTTGGACGGTCGCTTTGAGCGCCACGTCCTGGTCATCGAAATCGCCGCGTTCGGCCAGCGCCTTGTACGCTGCCCAGAGCTCGCGGTTGTGGCCGCGCTCGGTCTCGAAGCGCGTCATCGGTTCCAGGCAGGCCTCGTAGGCCTGGCGCCACTCGGGCGTATTGTTCACCCCGTTCAGGTGCGAGACCGCCGACCAGGTGTTGGCCAGGGCATTGTCGGCCAGGGCTTCGGCAGTCACGACCTGCTCATAGTCGACGTTGCCGCCCAGCGCCTCGATGCGCCCGATCACCTCCCGGTATTCGGCCAGGCGCTGTTCCACGGCCGGCAGGGCGTGCTCCGGGCGAATCTTCGAGAAGGCCGGCAGTCCGTCGGCCAGCAGGGGATTGCTCATGACGATGTTTCCGTTACTTGACGGCCCGGATGCGCTGCGGCTCGTCGGCGAGTTCCTCGAGCAGGTCGTCGATGCGCTCGAAGGCCTCGGTGAGCTGTTCGGCCTCGGGCAGCAGGGTGATCCGGAAGTGGTTGCGTTCGGGAATGTTGAAGCTCGAGCCGGGCACGATCAGGATGTGCTTGTGCTCGAGCAGTTCGGCGGCGAAGCGGTGGTCGTCGAATTCGCCGAACACCTCGGTGCGCACCGAGGGGAAGGCGTACATCGCGCCCATCGGTTTGACCAGTTCGAGAAAGCGGCTCCTCTCGCAGGCCTCGATGACGGCCTGACGCGACTCGAACAGGCGACCGTCGCGGCCGACCAGGTCGGCGATGGACTGGTAACCGCCCAGCGCCGTCTGCACGGCCCACTGGCCCGGCACGTTGGCCGACAGCCTGAGCGCGGCCAGTTTCTCGACCGCCAGCATGTAGTCCTCGGCCCGTTCCAGTGCGCCGGTGAACACCGCCCAGCCCACGCGCCAGCCGCAGGCGCGGTAGACCTTCGACAGGCCGCCGAAGGAAACGCACAGGGTTTCCGGCGCGAGCGGGGCCATCGGCACGAAGCGGGCATCCTCGTAGCAGATGCTGTCGTAGATCTCGTCGGAGAAGATGATCAGGTCGTGGCGGGTGGCCAGGTCGGCCAGGGCCTGGAGCGTTTCCTCGGGGTAGACCGCGCCGGTCGGGTTGTTGGGATTGATGACCACGATGGCGCGCGTTTTCGACGTGATCTGCTCCTCGATGCGCGCGACGTCGGGCAGGAACCCGTCGGACTCCTTGCACTGGTAGTGCACGGCCTTGCCGCCGTTGAGCACGACCGCGGCCGTCCACAGGGGATAGTCGGGTGCGGGCACCAGCACCTCGTCTTCCGGTTCGAGCAGTGAGCGAAGCGTGAGATCGACCAGTTCGGACACACCGTTGCCGACCACCACCTGGTCGTAGCGCGTGTCGGTCAGCCCGCGCGCCTGGAACTGCATGGCCACCGCCTCGCGGGCCGGGAAGATGCCGGCCTGCGGCCCGTAGCCCTCCGAGAAGGGCAGGTTGCGGATCACCGCGCGGCGCATGGTCTCGGGCGTGCGGAAGCCGAAGGCGCCGGGGTTGCCGATATTCAGGTGCAGGATGTCGTTGCCCTGCTGCTCGAGCTCGCGCGCGCGGCGGGCCAGGGCGCCGCGGATTTCGTAGCGCACCGCCTCGAGCCGGCTGGCGGTCTGGAATGACGGTTTCATGGGGCAATGATACCGGTTCGGGCGGCCGGCAGGAATGCGGGGCTCAGGTGGGTTTCAGGTTTCAGGTTTCAGGTTTCAGGTTTCAGGTTTCAGGTTTCAGGTTTCAGGTTTCAGGTTTCAGGGGTTCCGGGTTCCGGGTTCGGGG
>JAASTB010000326.1 GCA_021767625.1 Wenzhouxiangella sp. | reverse complement strand
GTCTACTTCGAGTCGCGCATCATGGAAGCGCTCTACGGTGAGCGCATCGCCGACATGCTGGCCGTGCTCGAATGGCAGGACCTGAAGGCCGAGCTCGAAACCACCCGCGACGGCATGGCCAGCCTGGTGCTCGACATCGACGAGCAGGACCCGGAGAAAGCCTTCACCGGCGTGCCTTACGCCAAGGGCCGGTTCTTCCTCGACTGGATCGAGCACCGTGTCGGCCGCGAGGCCATCGATACCTTCCTGCGCGCCTATTTCGACGAGTTCGCCTTCGAGTCGATCACGACCAACACCTTCCGCGAGTACCTGCGCGACAACTTGGTCGCGAAGCACCCGGAGGCGCTGAGCATGGAAGAGGTCGATCAGTGGCTCTACCAGCCGGGCCTGCCCGAGTACGCCGTGGCGCCGGAATCGGACGCCTTCGAGCGTGTCGACGCCTGGCGCGAGCGCTGGCTGGCCGGCGACGCGAGCACCGCGGAACTGCCCGCAGGCGAATGGTCGGTCCACGAGTGGCTGCATTTCCTCATCGGCCTGGAGGACAGCCTCGATGTCGAACGCATGGCCGCGCTGGACGAGGCCTTCGAGCTGACCGGGTCGGGCAACTACGAGATCCTCTTCCAGTGGCTGATGCGCTCGATCGAGACCCGCTACGAGCCCGGCATCGAGCGGCTCGAGACCTTCCTGCTCAACGTCGGGCGCAACAAGTTCACCCGCCCGCTCTACAGCGCCCTGGCCGACACCGACTGGGGCCGGGAATGGGCCATCGAGGTCTACGAACGCGCCAAGCCCGGCTATCACCCCCTTACCCGGCAGGCGAGCGAGCGTGCTCTGGGCATCGAAGGGGGGTGAGGCGAAAACCTGAAACCACGGAAGACGCGGAAGAACACGGATTTGATTCGAGGCGTTTCGGGGCCTTGGCGTTTCAAGGCGCAGTCGGTGATGGAAGACAATCGCTTTCTCTTTCCGTGAATTCCGTGTCTTCCGTGGTTCCCGGCCTTTTGTCCCACGATCTGTTGCACGCCGCCGCCGGCACCCCGATATAATAGGACCAGATTGATCCCGATTCGGGTGAGTGATGTTCGGCAACTCCTACACACCGGTGAAGTTCGAACGCGACTGCGAGGTGGTGATGGTGCCCGAGGGGGCGCCGGTCGAACTGCCCGCGGGCACGGTCGGCTACATCACCCAGCAGATGGGCGGCAGCTTCACCATCTACGTCGACGGGCGCCTGTTCCGGCTGGCCGGTGATGAGGCCGACGCCATCGGCAAAGAGCCGCCGCCGGCGCCGAAGCTGCCCGACGACGCCACCGACGAGGACGTCGAGGCGCTGGTCATGAGCCAGCTCAAGACCGTCTATGACCCCGAGATTCCGATCAACGTGCTCGACCTCGGCCTGATCTACGAGTGCGAGATCGAGAAGGTCGACGACGACAAGCGCCACGTGTCGATCGACATGACGCTGACCGCCCCGGGCTGCGGAATGGGCGACATCCTGGTCGCCGACGTCGAGGACCGGGTGGGGCGCATCCCCACCATCGAGAAGGTCGATGTTCGCCTGGTCTTCGATCCGCCCTGGAACCAGCACATGATGAGTGAGGAAGCCCGGCTTGAAACGGGCATGTTCTAGGCTCGCCGTTTTCTTGCTGTTGCTGCCGGCCCTGCTGCCGGCAGCAAGCCTCGCTTCTTCCACCCTGACGCTACGCGATGCCGAAACCGGGCTGGGCCTGGACGGGCAGGTGACGCTTGCCCCGGCGCCTGGAGACGCGGTGGCGCCGGCCGATTCGGTCGAACGGATCCTGGCCCGGAACGGCGACTCGCGCAAGCTCCCCGTGGCCGTGACGGCCCGTGTCGACTTCGATGGCCCGCAAGCCCTCGTCGCCCGGGCGCCCGGCTATCGATCACTTTCGGCCGTCCTCCGCCCCGACGAATCGGGGCGAGGGGACTGGACGCTGCTGCTCGATCCGCTCGAGCCGACCGACCGCGCCGACGTTTCGGATGCCTCGCGCCTGATGATCGACGGCTGGGTCCATGATCACCGGAGCTTTCGGCCCGTGGCCGGTGTCCGGATCTCGGTGGCGGGGCTCTCGGCCGGCACCACCACGGGGCCCGGCGGCTACTTCGCCCTGGAAATTCCTGCGCCCCGGGTCGAGCAGGGCATGCCGGAGGCGCTGACCGTGATCGCCTCGAAACCGGGCTATCCCGACTGGGTTCGGCACGGCCTGCTGGCCGGGTCGGGTCGGGTCGGCCTGCAGGTGTCGCTCGGTGGCCCGGTGCCGGCCGGGGACGGCCATCGCCAGCTGATGAGCCGGCCGGCCTGGCCCGACGCCGATCCCGGCGCGCGGCGCCCGAGCGAGCCTGGTGGCCTGCCGGCCGACCAGCCGCCCGCCAGCATCACCGTGGGCTTCGGTGATGCGGCCTGCTCGGTCGCCTGCTGTACCGGCAACTGCACCAACAGTTGCGTGATGTCGCTGGAGACGTACGTGCAGCGGGGTCTGGGCGACGAGTGGATCGCCTCCTGGGGCCACGACGCGCTGGCGGCAGGGGCCGTCGCCTACCGCAGCTACGGTGCCTGGCACGTGCTCAATCCCCCGGCGCACGGCGCCTACGACATCTGCTCGTCGGCCTGCTGCCAGATGAACCAGCCCGACACGCACAATGCCAGCGATCAGGCGACGGCCTCGACGGCAGGGCTCATGCTGCTCCGGCAGGGGCAGGTTTTTCGTTCGGAATACTCGGCGCAGAACAACTGCCTGCTCGGCAGCGCCTCTTGCAGCAACGCCGACCTCAGTTGCGGGGATGGGTTTGCCGGCTCGCCGGAAACCGGATGGCCCTGCCTGGCCGATCCGGTGGGTACCGGTCGCGACTGCTTCGGGCATGGCCGCGGCATGAGTCAGTGGGGCAACCATTACTGGACGCTGGAATCCCCGCCGCGCCACTGGAAATGGCAGCTCGATCACTACTACAACGATCACGGCGCCGGCAGCGACCTGCGAACCGCCGTGATTTCGCAGGTGCTCTCGATCGTGTCGGCGCAGACGCCGGCCGGAGTCGTCCTCCCGGGGCAGACATTCACCATCATGCTCGAGGCGGAAAACCTGGCGGCCTCGGCGCACGAGAGCGTG
>JAASTB010000325.1 GCA_021767625.1 Wenzhouxiangella sp. | reverse complement strand
TCAGTGAAGGTCCCGGTTCGCCTCTTTACCCGAAGCCTGACCGCCGCCGCGCCCCATCAGGTCGAGGAGTGGCTGCAGGCGTTCCCGGAGTGCTTCGAGGTGCGGCGTGACCTGGTCTTCGCGACCCTGATCGAGCAGGCGTAGCGCCTGCTCGATGCCCGGAACCGACGTACTGGGCGCACCGACCGCCGAGACGGGCGTCGCTTCGCCGGACAGTCCCTCATCCAGGATCTGTGCGCCGTCGCGACCGTTCATCGGCGGCGGCGTCTGCACGATGAACCCGGCCTGCACGGCGAGCGCCTCGTCTTCCGGGCACAGGCCGAGCTCCTCGAGATCCGGCATGAAGCGTCTCTGCAGCTTTTCCGCGCCCTCGGCGTCGGTGGCGGCCAGCAGGAAGGAAAATGTCTCCGGTTCGGTGCGGAAGACGGTGTCCTCGCGGCGGATGCGGCGCTTGAGTGTGTCGCCGATGCGCTTGAGGGCGCGCTCGGCGTGGGGGTCGCCCATTTCCTCGAGCAGCGCGGTCAGTCCGTCGAGGCGCAGGTGCATGAGCACCAGGGGCTGCTGGTGGCGATGGGCAAAGCTCATCGCCTGCATCAGGCGTTCTTCGCAGTAGCGGCGGTTGCCCAGTCCGGTTTCCGCGTCGATATGGTGTTCTTCCTCGAGCAGGCGCAGGCGCTTGGCCGACTGGCTGGTCTGGGCATACGCGCCGGCTCGCGCGAGCAGCTCGCTGGCCTGGAACGGCTTGGAGATGAAGTCGGTGGCGCCGAGCATCAGGGCATGCTTGCGGCGGGTCTCGCCGTCCTCCTCGCCCGTGATCAGCACGACCGGCAGGTCGACCAGGTGCGGCTGGTCGGCCTGCCGGACCTGCTGGAGCAGGTCGAAACCGCTCTTGCCGTCCATGTGCAGGTCGCTGAACAAGGCCTCGATGCTGGCGTCGTCCTGGAGCAGGTCCCAGGCCGCCTCGGCGGATTCGGCCAGGAGCAGGTCGAAGTCCTGCCCCAGAATGCGCGTTGCGCAGGCCCGCATCAGGCGGCTGTCGTCGACGAACAGGATGCGGGGGCGGGATGAGTTGCTATGGGTCACGGCGTTCATGCCCCTTCCGTTGCAATTCCCGGGCCACAACCGTCCGCAATTTGCCGTGGATCATCTCGGTGAGCCCGGCGGGGCGCATTCCGGGGCTCTCCCGGGCCCTCGACCGGTCGGCGGAAGTGACAAACACGGTCAGTTGACGGCGCGTTGCGGCACAGTCGCGTCAGCTTGACTCCCCGGGCCCCGCGCCAGAGACTGGGTGCCATGGGATGGGTCGGTCGCAAGTTCGACAATCTGGGCAGCGCCGTGGCCGGCGCCGGCGGCGGCATGGGCCTGTCGCAGGCGCCCGCCTTCACCCAGGCCTACCTGCAGCGGCTCGGCGGCCACCTCGACGAGGCGCGGCGGACGCTGGAGCTCGTACAGCAGGGCGTGCTGGTGCCGGAACTCACCGCTGCCGAACGCGAGCAGGCGGCCGTGGGTTTCGCCGACCGCGTTGCCGAACTCGAAGCCACCTATGCCTCGATCGCCGACGCTTCGCCCCTGATGCAGCCGATCCTGATGTTGCGCCATGGCGACTCGGAAATCGCCCGGCGCGCCTGGGAGGCCTTCACGCCCGCGGTGCCGATCGATGCACCCTCCCTGATATGGACCGGCATCGGCGTGGTCGCCGCATTGCTAGTCTACGAACTGTTCAAGTCGCCCGCGGCCGTGGTCAAGCGGCGTCGACGACAGCGCTCGGCTTGATCGCAACCGGTTGACCTTGGCGCCTGCGATATCCTAGGCGCCTTTCCCCACCCATAACCCGGAGTCGTCATGTTCTGCGTTTCTCCCGAACAGTCCATCCCCGTTCAATCCCTGGATGCCGAAGAGCTCGAAGCCTGGAAAGCCTCGGCCGAGCCGGGCGAGCGTGACTGGATCGAGGCCAGCGGATTCCAGGCCGCGCCCGGCAGCCTGCTGCTGGTGCCGGACGGCGAGGGCGGCCTCGGGCGGGTCCTGGCCGGTCGGGAGCCCGGCGATCGCCTGTGGGCGCTGGCGCACCTCCCCACCGCGCTGCCCGAGGGCGACTATCGCCTGGCCAATGACTGGTCCCGGGCCGAGCGCGAGCGCGCCGCCATCGGTTGGGGGTTGGGCTGCTACCGCTTCGATCGTTACAAGCAGGTCGACAGGCCGACTGCGCGCCTGGCGCTGGACAAGGATGCCGAGCGGCGCATCCGGACCCTGGTCGAGTCGTCGGCGTACGTGCGCGACCTGGTCAACACGCCCGCCATCGATCTCGGACCGGAGGAGCTCGCCGAGTCGGCGCGCTCGCTGGCGGCCGAACACGACGCCGACTTCCGGGTCTTTCAGGGCGAGGAGCTCGAGCGCGAGTTTCCGGCCATTCACGTCGTCGGCCAGGCGGCGAGCCGCGGTCCGCGCCTGATCCGCATGCAGTGGGGCCGCGAAGAAGCGCCGCCTCTGGCGCTGGTCGGTAAGGGCGTGATCTTCGATTCCGGCGGGCTCAACATCAAGCCCGGGGCCGGCATGCTGCTGATGAAGAAGGACATGGGCGGTTCCGCCCACGTCCTCGGCCTGGCGAAGGTCATCATGTCGCTGGGGCTGGATGTGAACCTGCGCGTCTACATTCCGGCCGTCGAGAACGCGATTTCGGGCAACGCCTACCGGCCGTCGGACATCATCCGCACGCGAAAGGGCACGACCGTGGAGATCGGCAACACCGACGCCGAGGGACGTGTCGTGCTTTCCGACGCCCTGACCCTGGCTTCCGAAGAGGGCGCGGAGCGAATCATCGACTTCGCCACGCTCACCGGTGCCGCCCGTATTGCGCTCGGGGAAGACCTGCCGCCTTTCTACGCACGCGACATCAAAGCGGCCCGCGCCATCCAGGATCTCAGTTTCGAATCCGAGGACCCGCTCTGGCACATGCCGTTGTTCGAACCGTATCGCCAGCAGATCCAGCCGGCGATCGCCGACATCTCCAATACGGGCACCTCGAAGTTCGCCGGCAGCGTCACCGCCGCGCTGTTCCTCGATCACTTCGTCGGCGAAGGCATCGACTGGTTCCACTTCGACATCTACGCCTGGAACCTGTCGGACCGGCCGGG
>JAASTB010000324.1 GCA_021767625.1 Wenzhouxiangella sp. | reverse complement strand
TCCAGCTCGGCGAGGTAGCTCTTGGTCACCTTGGAACCGGCCTTGAGCTTGTTCGGGCCGCCCTCGGCGACCTTGCCCACCAGCAGGTTCTCGACGCGCGAGTAGACGTCGTTTTCATAGATGCGCAGCTTGTCCTTCAGGTCCTTGCGCACCTGGGCGATCTCGGCTTCCTCGATCTGCAGGGCGCGCTTGTCCTTCTGGACACCATCGCGGGTGAAGACGCGCACGTCGATGACGGTGCCTTCCATGCCGGAGGGCACGCGCAGCGACGTGTCCTTCACGTCGGAGGCCTTCTCGCCGAAGATGGCACGCAGCAGCTTCTCTTCCGGGGTGAGCTGGGTTTCGCCCTTCGGCGTGACCTTGCCGACGAGGATGTCGTTCGGCTTCACCTCGGCACCGATATAGACGATGCCGGACTCGTCGAGCTTGGAAAGCAGGCTCTCGGAGACGTTCGGGATGTCGGCGCTGATCTCTTCCGGCCCGAGCTTGGTGTCGCGCGCGACACAGGTGAGCTCCTCGATGTGAATGCTCGTGAAGCGGTCTTCCTGCACCACCCGCTCGGAGATCAGGATGGAGTCCTCGAAGTTGTAGCCGTTCCAGGGCATGAACGCGACCAGCATGTTCTGGCCCAGCGCAAGCTCGCCCATGTCGGTCGAGGAGCCGTCGGCCAGCGCGTCGCGCGCAGCGATCACGTCACCCGGGTTCACCAGCGGACGCTGGTTGATGCAGGTGTTCTGGTTGGAACGGGTGTACTTGGTCAGGTTGTAGATATCCACGCCCGGCTCGCCCGGCACGGTCTCGTCGTCGTTCACGCGCACGACGATACGGCTGGCATCGACCGAGTCGACCACGCCGCCACGACGGGCCTTCACCGTGGAGCCGGAGTCCAGCGCCACGGCGCGCTCCATCCCGGTGCCGACCAGCGGCTTCTCGGAACGCAGGCACGGCACCGCCTGGCGCTGCATGTTGGAGCCCATCAGCGCGCGGTTGGCATCGTCGTGCTCGAGGAACGGGATCATCGAGGCCGCCACGGACACGATCTGCTTCGGCGAGATATCGATGAAGTCGATCTTGTCGGGGGTCGACAGCGTGAACTCGTTCTGCTGACGGCAGGAAACCAGTTCGTCGGTGAGCTTACCGTTCTTGTCCAGGGTCGCGTTGGCCTGGGCGATGGTGTACTGCGCCTCCTCGATGGCGGACAGGTACACGATCTCGTCGGTGACCTTGCCGTTTTCCACCTTGCGGTACGGCGTCTCGAGGAAACCGTAGGCATTGGTACGCGCGTACACGGCCAGCGAGTTGATCAGGCCGATGTTCGGGCCTTCCGGCGTTTCGATCGGGCAAACGCGACCGTAGTGGGTCGGGTGCACGTCGCGCACTTCGAAGCCGGCGCGTTCGCGGGTCAGGCCGCCCGGGCCCAGGGCCGAGATACGGCGCTTGTGGGTCACCTCGGACAGCGGGTTGTTCTGGTCCATGAACTGCGACAGCTGCGAGGACCCGAAGAACTCCTTGACGGCCGCGGCGACCGGCTTGGCGTTGATCAGCTCCTGCGGCATCAGGCCTTCGCTCTCGGCAACCGTCAGACGTTCCTTGACGGCGCGCTCGACACGAACCAGGCCGACGCGGAAGACGTTCTCGGCCATCTCGCCGACGGAACGAATACGGCGGTTGCCCAGGTGGTCGATATCGTCCACCTGGCCGTTGCCGTTGCGGATGTCGATCAGGGTCTTGAGCACCGCAAGAATGTCTTCCTTGTCCAGGGTACCCGGGCCCGTGGGTTCGTCACGGCCGACGCGGCGGTTGAACTTCATGCGGCCGACCGGGGACAGGTCGTAACGGTCCTCGGTGAAGAACAGGCCGTTGAACAGGTTCTGGGCCGCTTCCTTGGTCGGCGGTTCGCCCGGACGCATCATGCGGTAGATCTCGACCTGCGCTTCCAGCTCGGAACGGGTCGGATCGATGTTCAGGGTGGTGGAAATGAACGCGCCGTGATCCAGATCATTGGTGTAAATGGTCTGGAACGTCTTGAGACCGGCCTCGCGCAGGTTCTCGAGAATCTCGGCGGTCAGCTCATCGTTGGCGTTGGCGATGATCTCGCCGCTGTCGGTGTCAACGATGTTGTGAGCCAGCACCTTGCCCACGAGATACTCGGTCGGAACGACCAGCGACTTCAGCTTCGCCTTCTCCATCTCGCGGATATGGCGCGCCGTGATGCGACGGCCCTTTTCGACCAGCACGTCGCCGCCCACTACGATGTCGAAACCGGCGGTTTCGCCGCGCAGGCGTTCGGGCACCAGCTCCAGCTCGAAGCCGTCCTTGGTGACCTTGAAATTGTTCTTCTCGAAGAAGGTATCGAGAATTTCTTCGGTGTCATAACCGAGCGCGCGCAGCAGGATCGTGGCCGGCAGTTTGCGGCGACGGTCGATGCGCACGAAGATGGAATCCTTGGGGTCGAACTCGAAATCGAGCCACGAACCGCGGTAGGGAATCACGCGGGCATTGAACAGCAGCTTGCCCGAGGAATGGGTCTTGCCCTTGTCGTGGTCGAAGAAGACACCCGGGGAACGATGCAGCTGCGAAACGATGACACGCTCGGTGCCATTGATCACGAAGGTGCCGTTCTCGGTCATGAGCGGCAGCTCGCCCATGTACACTTCCTGTTCCTTGATGTCCTTGACGACCTTGGAGCCCGCCGGGGCTTCCTTGTCGTAGATCACCAGGCGCAGGAGCACGCGCAGCGGCGCGGCATAGGTGAGACCACGGAGCTGACACTCCTTGACGTCGAACACGGGCTCGCCGAGACGGTAGCTCACATACTCGAGCTGCACGTGTCCGGAATAGCTGACGATCGGAAACACGGAGCGGAAGGCACCGTGCAGACCAACCTCGTTGCGCGCCTCGGTGTCTTGCTCAAGCTGCAAGAACTGCCGATAGGATTCGAGCTGTATAGACAAAAGATAAGGTACATCCAGGATTTGCGGGCGTTTGCCGAAATCCTTGCGAATGCGTTTCTTTTCGGTATAGCTATAAGCCATCGCGATTCCTCACGTTGAATCCACTAGCCTGCCTCGACCGGGCACGCGAACGACATGTAACAAACAGGAAAAGGCCGGCGGTGGAAAACACCGCCAGCCCCCTGC
>JAASTB010000323.1 GCA_021767625.1 Wenzhouxiangella sp. | reverse complement strand
TCGCCGGGCGAATCGTTGCGCATCCTGCGTGAGCTGCAGGATCTGAGCCAGAACCAACTCGCGGAGAGGACCGGCATCGCCCAGTCCACGATTTCGGCCATCGAGAACGGCCGCGTCAACCTGGGCGTCGAGCGCGCCAAGACCCTGGCCCGCGCCCTTTCCTGCCACCCGGCCGTCCTGGTCTTCCCCGGCTGGGAAATCGACGACGCGGCCTGAGCGGCAAAGTCATCACTGGATGGAATGCCCCGTATTGACGGGCACCAGCCCGTCATCCCGGCCGTAGAGAAGCGGAGAGCCGGGACCTCCCCACCGGAGGCGCCCGTAGAAGGAAGGCCCCGGGTCAAGCCCGGGGCGACGAAGTCAATTGCCTTTCCTGAAACCTGAACCGACGCGAAGCGTCGTCCCGGCCCCCGATCCGGGACCTTCCAGACGAAGGCGCCAACCGATGGAAGGCCCCGGATCAAGTCGACGGGCACCAGCCCGTCGTCCCGGCCCCCGAGCCGGGACCTTCCAAACGAAGGCGCCAGCTGATGGGAGGCCCCGGATCACGTCCGGGGCGACGGCGTAGCCATGTTTTCCTGAAACCTGAAACCTGAACCCCTCAGTCCACCAGATCTGGCCGCCCGTAATACCACCCCTGCGCATAATCGCAGCCGACACTGCGCACGAACTCCGCCTCGGCGGCGGTTTCGACGCCCTCGGCGGTGACTTCCATGCCCAGGTCGTGGGCCAGGTTGGTAACCGCGCGCACGATGGCCGCGCTGGCGCTGTCGTCCTCGATGTGGCGCACGAAGGTGCGGTCGATCTTGAGGTGCTGGACCGGGAGCCGACGCAGGTAGCCCAGGGACGAGAAGCCGGTGCCGAAATCGTCGATGGTGACGCTGATGCCGGCCTCGCGCAGGCGGCTGATCTGCTTGAGCGACTCGGCGTTGTCGCGCATGAAGGCGCGCTCGGTGATCTCGACCTCGAGGCGTTCCGGCCCCAGCCCGGCGGACTCGCCCATCTCCACGAGGCGTGCGCAGAACCCCGGATCCTGGAGCTGGCTGGGGGCGGCATTGATCGCGAGATTGGTGCCGTCCATGGCTGCCACCGCGCGCATGGCGCGTCGATAGACCTGCTCGCCGAGTGCGGCGACCAGGCCGCGCTTTTCGGCCATGGCCACGAAGCGGTCCGGCGAGAGCCAGCCGTCTTCCCAGTGGTACCAACGCGCCAGGGCCTCGACGGCCACGGGCCGCCCGTCGGACAGGGAAACGATGGGTTGCAGCGAAACCTGGATCTGTTCGCGCTCGATGGCGCTGCGCAGCTCGGTCTCGAGATAGCGCCGGGCGCGGGCGGCTTCGGTGAGTTCCTTCGTGTAGCGCGCCCAGCGGCCGGGACCCTGGGACTTCGCCTTGTAGACCGCCGCGTCGGCGTGGCGGACCATGTCTTCGGCGGAATCGGCATCGTCGGGGAACAGACTGATGCCGATCGAGATCGTCATGCGTACCTGGCGCTGATCGATTCGCATGGGCGCTTCCATCGTCCGGCAGATCTCGTCGCTGAGCGCCTCGGCACGGCGTGCCACATCTCGTCCGCGAAGGACGACCAGGAATTCGTCCCCGCCGACGCGACCCAGCACCCCCTCGTCGGTGACCAGTGAATCGAGCCGCTCGGCGACCTCCTTGAGCAGCCGATCGCCGGCGGCGTGGCTCCAGGCATCGTTGATGTCGTTGAAATTGTCGAGATCCAGGTAGAGCACGGCCAGGCCCTCGCGAGCCGATCCCGCCAGGGTCAACTCGTCGCGCAGCGTGGACTGCAGGTGGGCGCGGTTGGGCAGTCCGGTGAGTTCGTCGTAGTAGGCCAATCGGGTGAGCTTGCGCTCGAGCTGGCGGCGATGGGTGACCAGTCGGGCAAAGCCGTGCCACATGACGCTGCCGTCGGACAGCTTCTCGGGGCCGGAATCGACCTCGACCCATTCCAGGTTCTCGTCGGTTTGCGGCCGGCCGACCGGGTACATGCGGAAATGCTCGAAGAACGGCTCGAGGGTTTCGGCGCTGCGGTTGACCGACTTCAGCACCCGTTCGACATCCCGTTCGTGAATGCGCTGGAACAGCGGTTCGGCATCCTCCGCCACCGTGGCGTAGTCCGTGCCGAAGACCTCGTGAAACTTGGCGCTGGCGTAGGGCAGCCACATGCGGCCGGTTTCGGCGTCGCGCTGGAGCTGGTAGACCGCGCCGGGAACGTGGCTGGCCAGTCGCTCGAGCTGGATGCGCTGGCGGGCGTGATCGGCCTCCACGGCCTTCAGGCGCGAGACGTCGAGGGCCACGCCGGCAATCATGCTCTCGCCGTTGAGCTCCACGCGCCGCCCCTGGAAATGATGCGGCGGGCTGGCGCCGCGAGCGGTGAGCACGGACGCGTCGATGGCCGAATACCCCTCGACCAGGCACTTCTCCAGCGCCAGTTCGACCGATTCCTGGTCGGATTTCGCAAAGAACTCCAGCGCCGACATGCGCGCGATCTGCTCGGCGCTGTAGCCGGTGAGCTCCTGCAGGCGGGAATTCCACAGCCGCACGCGACCGCGGGTGTCGATCAGGTAGAAGATGCCCGGAATGACGTCCAGCAGCAGCCCGGACAGCTCACGAGCGTCCACACCCTCCCCGGCAGCCTGCGCCGGGCCGAACAGCTTCCCACCTGTTGTCATCCCCTGCTGGTCCTGTTTTCCCTATTCTTCTGCCCACCCCTGCGCAGCAGCCCCTAAGCCACCACGCCCCCTGTCGACTGCCCGGTCAACGTTGCTGACGATAGCAGATTGTGACTGGCGTCACAAAGCAAGGCAACCAAAGCCGACCAGCACGCGCCAAACTGAGGTAACGGCGTGCCCTTCCCGGCCAGCGCCACCTTCGGTTCGCCCAGGCCGCGATTGGCGTGACGCACATCACAAAACCCGCGGCGCATCCCGGATCTTGCATGTTGAGGGCAGTAGCAAGACTTTTCTCCCAAAGGTGGTGAGCGACCATGAACAGGCGCAATCAAAACGGGTTCACGCTTGTCGAACTCATGATCGTAATCGCAATCCTTGCGATTCTTGTGGCCCTGGCGCTTCCCACTTACCAGGACTATTCCATTCGAGCCAAGGTCTCGGAGGGGCTGAGCGTAGCCGCCACCGC
>JAASTB010000322.1 GCA_021767625.1 Wenzhouxiangella sp. | reverse complement strand
CTGGATGCCTACGCCAGCCTGTTGCTCGATGCGATCAATGGCGATCAGACGCTTTTCCTTCGGTATGATGAGGTGTCCTGGGCCTGGCGGGTGGTCGATCCCATCCTGCGCAACTGGGCCGTGGAGCGGGACTACATCCCGACGTACACCGCGGGAAGCTGGGGGCCGCCGGAAGCCGACCGGCTTTTTGACTCCGATTCCCACCGCTGGCGAAACAACCTCAAGATCCCGGGGGAGGATTGATGCACAAGGAACGGTATGTCGGGCGCATGAGCCCGATATGGCAACTGCTCGAGGTCAAGGCGACCGAACACATGCGCCGACACCCGAACGAGTGGTTCGAGGCCGACCCCGAGCGCGCCAATCGGTTGAGCGGGCACGCCGCGGGCCTGTCGATCGACTATTCCAAGCAGCGGATCACCGATGATGTCATCGACGGGCTGATCGCCCTGGCCGACGAACGCAACGTGCTGGAATTGCGCGATGCGATGTTCGCCGGCGAGCACATCAACGGCAGCGAGGACCGGGCCGTCCTGCACGTGGCCCTGCGCAACCGTTCCAACCGCCCCATCTACTTCGACGGTGCGGACGTCATGCCCGAGGTGAATGCGGTCCTCGATCACATGGAGTCCTTCGTCGAGGCGGTGCAGTCGGGCGAATGGCGCGGTTATGCCGGTGACGCGATCACCGACGTGGTCAACATCGGGGTGGGCGGCTCCGACCTGGGTACCCGCATGGTTTGTCGCGCTCTCGGCTCCTACGCCGATCGCGGCATCCGGGTGCATTTCGTCTCCAATATCGCGCCGAGCGACCTGGCCTCGAAGCTTTCGGTGCTCGATCCGCGTACGACGCTATTCGTCGTCGCATCCAAGAGCTTCGGTACTCAGGAGACGCTCGCGAACGCGCGTTCGGCACGCCGCTGGTTCCTCGAGGCGGCGGGCGACGAGCAGGCCATTGCCAAGCATTTCGTTGCCGTCTCGACCCATACCCAGCGGGTACGGGAGTTCGGTATCGATCCGGAGAACATGTTCCCGATCTGGGACTGGGTCGGGGGGCGTTACTCCCTCTGGTCGGCCATCGGCCTGCCGATCGCACTGTATCTCGGCATGGACCGCTTCAAGCGGTTGCTCGATGGCGCCCATGCGCTCGACGAAGAGTTCCGCCTCAACACCGGGCGCGACAACCTGCCCTTGATCCTGGGTCTGATCGACGTGTGGAACGCCGACTTCCTCGGCTCGGACTCGCTGGCAATCTTTCCCTACGGCACCCGGCTTGGCTTCCTCCCGGCCCACCTGCAGCAGGTGATGATGGAATCCAACGGCAAGCGCGTGCGCATTGATGGCCAACCAGTCGACTCGCACACCAGCGCGGTCCTTTGGGGTGGTCTGGGCACCAACGGCCAGCACGCCTTCTACCAACTGTTGCACCAGGGGACACGGCTGATTCCCTCGGATTTCATCAGTGCCATCCGGACCCACTCGCCGATCGGCAGCCAGCAGCGTCAGCTGTTGTCGAATCTGGTTGCACAGAGTCGCGCGCTGATGCTCGGCCGTACCCAGGAGGAAATCGAGGCACAGATGCGCGCCGAGGGCGCCGACGAGGAAACCATCGAGCGGATCGCGCCGCACCGCGTCTGTCCGGGCGGTCAGCCGTCCAACACCATCCTCTTCCCGCAGATGACTCCGGAGACGGTCGGGGCGTTGTTGGCGCTCTACGAGCACCGGGTGTTCGTGGCCGGGGCGGTCTGGCAGATCGATTCCTTCGATCAGTGGGGTGTCGAGCTGGGCAAGCAGATGGCGAACGAACTCGAGCCGTACGTTGGCTCGGATCTGGAAGACGGCCAGTTCGATGGTTCGACGCAATGGCTTTTGGGAGAGATCCGCGGCCATTGGGAACCGGGCCAGAACGCCGACGACAGTTGACCCAGCCGGAAATCGGGCGGCGGGTGGGAAAGGCATCGGCCAGCGGGTAGAATCCCGCCGCCGACCGATATTCTCGAGCCCAGGCGTTTCCGCCGCTGAACAGGTGTCTGCGTGAACATTCTCTATCTGGATTCTTCCACCGAGGCGTGCACGGCCGGCGTTGCCGTCGGCAACGAGGTCGTCACCGACTTTGCGATCGCGCCGCGCGGCCACGCCCAGCGTTTGTTGCCCATGGCCGAGGGATTGCTCGAGCAAAGCGGCATCGGCTTTGCCGATCTGGACCTGGTGGGATTCGGGCGAGGCCCCGGCTCGTTCACCGGGGTGCGGATTGCCACGGCCATGGCGCAGGGCATTGCCATGGCTCGTGACCTGCCGCTGGCGGGCGTCTCATCCCTGGAATGCCTGGCCCTTGGGGCCTGGCGGCGCTACCTGCCGGATGATCGCCCGACAGGCGCGGTCGAGATCCGCGTGGCGATCGATGCCCGCATGGGGGAAATCTACCGCGCCATTTACCGTGCGGATGCGGAGGGAAGGCTTTCGCTCGAAGCGGACGAGGCCGTCACCAAGCCCGGATTCCCGGCGCCGCAAGATCCGAGCGTTCCCCTGATTGCGGCCGGCAGCGGTTTTGGTCGCTATCCCGAAATGGCCGAGACCACGGCGTTCGCGCAGTGTGATCCGCAGGCGCTCCCGCATGCTCGCGACGCGCTTTCGCTTCTGGGCCGCATGGGCCCGGCACAGTGGATCGCGCCCGACCAGGCGGTGCCGCACTACCTGCGTGACAACGTCGCCAAGGTCGCATCCTAGTCGCCCGCAGGCGACTGGCCGGGCACAAAAAAGCCCCCGGCGCACGGGGGCTTGTTCAACTCCTGTCTACGGGCGTCACTGGATGTTGCCGCAGGCAACGATCTTGTCGTTGTCGTAGATGGCAACCGAGCGCGGTTGGCCCATCAGTTCGCCGATCGTCGTGTCGATCGTGGTCATGGACTTGCCGTCCTGGAACGGCGTGCAGGGGAACTCGGGCTCCTTGCTGAAGGCAAAGTTTTCGGGTGCGCCCTCGTTGCCGTCGGCGTATCGGCACACGCCGCGATGGATGCCGACCGACATGCCCGCGGCGTTCTGGGCCTCCACCATGACCGACATCTGGCCGTTCTCGGGATCGAAGATCGCCGTGCCGGAAACGCCGGAATCTCCTCGTTCGCTGACGGCTGCCTGATAGGCCTCGTACT
>JAASTB010000321.1 GCA_021767625.1 Wenzhouxiangella sp. | reverse complement strand
GTCGTTCTGATCGCTGGCGGGCAGGCCCGACCGGCGGACTGGCAGCCCGTCCTCGATTGGGTCGACGCGCACGGCCTCGAGGCCCTGCTGACGATTCCCGACAACGGTGGGCTCATCGCCGATCGCTTCGGCGATGCAGTCGCTGGGCGTATGGGGGCGATCGAGGCGCTCGACGGGCTTGAGCAGGCCGTGGCGCGGGCACGGGAACTGGCGCGTGAGGGCTGCGTCGTGCTGCTGTCGCCGGGGGCGCCGAGCTTCACCCGCTTTCGCGATTTCGAGGAGCGCGGCGAGCGCTTCCGGGCCGCGGTCAGGGCCGCAGCAGCAACTCAGTAGGCGCGTTCCACCGCGTAGCCGGCAAGAAACTCCAGCGCGCCGCGCTCGTCGCTCTCGGGCAGGACGGCCAGGGCCATGCGGGCCTTTTCGGCCAGGCCTTCGGCCTGCGCCATGGCCTGGTCGAGCGCGCCGGTGCGCTCCATGATGCTCCTGACATCGGCGACGCGGTCGCTGCCGCCGGCTTCGATGATGCTTCGCATCAGCGCCTGTTCGGTCTCATCGGCGGACTGGAGCGCCAGGATCAGCGGCAGGGTGACCTTGCCCTCGGCGAGGTCGTCGCCGGCATTCTTGCCCAGGTCGTCGCCGTCGGCGCGATAGTCGAGCACGTCGTCGACGATCTGGAAGGCCTGCCCCAGGTAGAGACCGAAGTCGGCCAGGCTCTCGCATTCCGAGTCGCTCATCTCGCCCAGGACGCCGCCGAGGCGGGCGCTGGCGGCGAACAGGCAGGCGGTCTTGTCGGAGATCACCTGGTAATAGTCCTCGACGCCCAGGTCGGCATTGCCCATCTGCATCAGCTGCAGCACCTCGCCCTCGGCGATGGTGTTGGTGGTGTCGGCCAGGATGTTCATTACCTTCATCCGGTCGAGCTCGACCATGAGCTGGAAGCTGCGCGAGTACAGGAAGTCGCCCACCAGCACGGATGCGGCATTGCCCCACAGGCGGTGTGCGGTGACCTGACCGCGGCGTCGGGAGGATTCATCGACGACGTCGTCGTGGAGTAGCGTGGAGGTGTGGATGAACTCGATGATCGCCGCCAGCTTCAGGTGATCGTCGCCTCGATAGCCCGCCGCGCGGGCGCAGAGCAGGTGCACCAGCGGGCGCATGCGCTTGCCGCCGCCGCTGATGATGTGATGGCTGATCTGATTGACCAGGACGACATCGGAAGCCAGCCGATCGACGATCAGACGGTCGACCGCCCGGCGGTCGGCCTGCGTGAGCTCGAGAATGTCATCCAGGCCGGCCGGCGCCGTGGGCGATGAGAAATCGTTCATGGCTGACAATTATACGGGTCGATTTCCTTCGCCGGGCCGGGGGATTCGACCGACGGGCTCGGTGGGCGCCTATGCTAGACTTCTGCGCATTCTCAAACCCCGAACCAAGGAGAGGCCCGCGTCATGGCCCGTGGAATCAACAAGGCGATCCTGATCGGCAATCTCGGCGCCGATCCCGAAACCCGGCACACCGCCGGCGGCAATGCGGTGACCAATATCCGAATTGCCACATCCGAAGCATGGCGCGACAAGCAGACCGGTGAGCAGCAGGAGCGCACCGAGTGGCATCGCGTCGTCCTCTTCGGCAAGCTCGGCGAAATCGCCGGCGAGTACCTGCGCAAGGGTTCGAAGGTTTACATCGAAGGCCGCATCCAGACCCGGAAGTGGCAGGGCCAGGACGGCCAGGACCGCTGGACGACCGAAATCGTCGCCAACGAGATGCAGATGCTCGACAGCCGCGGCGGCAGCGCGCCGTTCAACGACAACGGCCCATCCCAGAGTCAGGGCGGCTACCAGAACCAGGGCTACGACGGCCCGCCCAGCGACAACGGCGGTGGCCTGGAAGACGATATTCCGTTCTGAGTCAGGGCTTTGCCCGACCTTTGAAATCAGGAACCACGGAAGACACGGAATTCACGGAAGAATGAATGGGACGGTGTCCCCGGCTGGTTGAATGATCGTTATTGGTACACCGGGCCTTTCCGGGTGCAATGCGCGTCCCCGATCAGTTGAGCATCGCGATTTTCCGTGCATTCCGTGTCTTCCGTGGTTCCATTCTTCAGGTGGTTGAAAAGCCAATGAGCACGATTCTTGTCACCGGCGGTGCCGGATTCATCGGGTCCAACTTCGTTCATCACCTGCTCGGCACGAGCGATGCCAGGGTGGTCAACCTGGACCTGCTGACCTACGCCGGCAATCGCGAATCGCTCGAGGGCCTGCCCGACGACCGGCACGTCTTCGTGGAGGGCGATATCTGCGACGGTCCGCTGGTTTCTCGTCTGCTCGCCGAGCATCGGCCCGACGCGATCGTGCACTTCGCCGCCGAGAGCCACGTCGATCGCTCGATCGACGAGCCGGGTGCGTTCATCCGCACCAACGTCACCGGCACGCAGACGCTGCTCGATTGCGCGCTGGAGTACTGGCGCGGCGGGGCGGATCATTTCCGTTTCGTGCACGTGTCGACTGACGAGGTCTACGGCACGCTCGCGCCCGACGAGCCGGCCTTCACCGAAACGCACCGTTACGCTCCGAATTCGCCCTACGCGGCCTCCAAGGCGGCGGCCGATCACCTGGCCCGGGCCTGGCACCGCACCTACGGCCTGCCGGTGATGATCACCAACTGCTCGAACAACTACGGGCCGTTCCAGTTTCCCGAGAAGCTGATTCCGCTGATGCTCATCAACGCCCTGGAAGGCGAGAAGCTGCCCGTGTACGGCGACGGGCAGCAGCGACGCGACTGGCTGTTCGTCACCGATCACTGCCGCGCCGTCGAGCGCGTGCTCGAAGCCGGCGAGCCCGGCCGCGTGTACAACATCGGGGGCAACGCCGAAATGGCCAACCTCGATGTCGTCCACCTGCTCTGCGACCTGCTCGACGAGCGCGTCCCGGGCGAGCGCCCGCGGCGCGAGCTGATCGAGTACGTCACCGACCGCCCGGGTCATGACCGGCGCTACGCCATCGATGCGACCAGAATCCGCGACGAACTCGGCTGGGAACCGTCGGTCGACTTCACCGAAGGGCTGGCGAAAACCGTCGACTGGTACCTGTCCAACCGCGACTGGTGGCAACGCATCCGCGACGGCCGCTACCGCTCCGAACGCCTCGGCGTGTCGCG
>JAASTB010000320.1 GCA_021767625.1 Wenzhouxiangella sp. | reverse complement strand
TCGGGCCGGGCGAAGTGGTCCATGCCGATGAACTCGTAGCCGGCGTCGAGCAGGCGAGAGAGCGTATTGCGAAACACGGCCAGCTTGGTCGCCGGCGTCGGCATCTGCTCGATGTCGATCTGGCGCTGGGCCTTGAACAGGTGCGGCAGGTGGGCGTAGTTGAACAGCGAAATGCGGTCGGGGTTCATGCTGATGATCGACTCGACCGTGCGCGAAAAACCGGTCGTGGTCTGCATGGGCAGGCCGTAGATCAGGTCGACGCTGATCGAGTCGAAGCCCACGCCGCGGGCTGCGCCGATAACCGAACCGACCATGGCGGTGTCGTGCACGCGGTTGACCGCATTCTGGACCTCCGGGTCGAGGTCCTGCACGCCGACCGAGATGCGGTTGAAGCCGATGTTCTTCAGTTCGCGGATGCCGGCCGGGTCGATGGTGCGCGGGTCGATTTCCAGGCCCAGCTCGGCGTCGGCGGAGAATTGGAAATGCGTGCGCAGCAGGGCCATGAGCTGGCGGATCTGGTCGGTGCGCAGGAAGGTCGGCGTGCCGCCGCCCAGGTGGAGCTGGCGAACCGGCCGGTCGCGGTCGAAGCGCGGCGCGACCAGCCTCAATTCCTTTTCCAGGTTGACCAGGAACTCCTGGCCGGCCGTCGTCGAGCGCGTGATCACGCGATTGCAGGCGCAGTAAAAGCACGGGCTGGTGCAAAACGGCACGTGCACGTAGATCGACAGGTCGGCCGGGATCGGCAGCCGGTTGCTCTCGGCGATGGCGGCGTCGAAGTCGGCCGGGCCGAAGTCCTCGCTGAACTGCACGGCGGTGGGGTACGAGGTGTACCGGGGACCTTCTCCGCCGTATTTCTCGATCAGCTCGACATCGAAGTTGGGGCGCATCAATTCGGACATGGTCTTTCTGCCGCAAGCGGTTGTATTGAATCCGGGCGCCAGATTAGTCCCGATGTGAAGAGGCCGACTTGACCATCGTCAAAAAGGTCCAATTCGCCGCGAAGGACCGGTTTCTTTCGCTCCCCGCGCTTCTGGTACATTCGACCGCTGCACCCAAACCGATTCCGGAGTCCGCTCGTGATTCGTTCCTGCCTGCTTTCGCTCTCTGTCCTGCTGCTGTTGTTCTCCCCGGCCTTGCCGGCCGACGAAGACAAGCCCGAACCGGTCGTCATCGACGAAGTCCTGGCGCTCGGCCCGCTGCCGATCGATGCCGAATTGATGGAGAAAGCCGGCCATGCCGACGGGCTGCGGCGCGCTCTCGTCGGCCAGCTCGGCGAGGGTGAGCTGCCCCGGCCCGGCCGCTCGGTCAGCGCATTCGGCCAGGCCAGTGAGTGGCGCCTGGTGTCGCCCGCGTCCCTGGCGACGGAGCGGGCGTTGCAACTGCTGTGGTTCCAGCTCGAGGCCGAGCGCTTCGTGCGGGGCCACCTCGAGGTCGAGGGGCTTCGCAACGCCGTCGTCTACGTCGACGGCCGGAAAGTCGACGGCGGCGCGGACGGGCACGCGCTGGACCTGCGCAACGGCAGCCACGAGATCTGGGTCGTTCACGAAGGCGCGGCCGAGGACGGCGAGCCGGCGTTGGCCTGGCAGGGCCGTTCCGGAATCGACCGGGTGAACGCGCACACGCGTCCCGAACGCCGGGTTTCCGCCCAGCGCCTGACCAATGCCGAAACGGTAGGGGATCTGGCCATCTCGCCGGACGGGCGCTACCTGGCCCTGGCCTACGAGCGCCGCGACGAGGCGGCCGACACCGAAATCCGTCGACTCGAGATCCGCGACCTGCAGACCGATCGGATCGTGCGCCAGTGGACCGCCGACCGGCCGGCCGCCCTGGCCTGGAGCCCGGACGGCTCGAAATTGGCTGTCCAGACCGGCGACAGCCTGTGGCTGCACGAACGCGAGACCGGCCAGGCCCGCGCACTGCTGCTCGAGCACGAGGGCATCGGCGCCTGGCGCTGGCATCCCGACTCGAGCTCGATCCTGTTCGGCTGGACGAAGAAAGACGAAACCGAGACGGACAAGCGCCGCCGCCTGCGCGCCCTCGAGGACCGCTGGGCCGGTTTCCGCGACACAAGCCAGCTCTACCAGGTCGACGTGCCCAGCGGCATCGTCCGCGCGCTGACCGCCGAGGAACGCTCGGTCACCCTCCACGACGTCGTCGACGGACGGGCGCTGCTCTCCCAGTACGTGGTCGATTACAGCGAACCGCCGCACAGCATGACCCGCGTGTTCGAACTCGACCTGGAAGACGGCGAGCGGCGCGAAATCGCCCGCCTGCGCTCGTTCAACGCCATCCGCTACGCCGACGATGGCTACTGGCTGCTGGCCGGCCCGGCACTGTCGATCGGTGACGGCAATGTCACGCCCGACGACGTGATTCCAAACGACTACGACACGCAGCTCTACCACCTGTCGGTCGACGGCACCGAGGCCGTCAGCTTCAGCCGTGACTTCGACCCGGCCATCAGCGGCATCGAGCGCCTGGCCGACGGGAACCTGCTCCTGAGCGCCATCAGCGGCGAGGAATCGGTGCTGGTCCATTTCGATCGCGACGCGGAGCGCATGCGCGTGGTCGACAGCGGCCTGAGCGTGGTCGAGTCCTTCGTCGCCTCGCGCACCTCGCCGCCGACCGTGGTTGCGCGCGGCACCGATGCCGACGCCCCCCAGCGCGTGCACCGCGTGGGACTCGACGGCGACAACGAGGTGCTCGTCGATACGCGCGAGTCGGCCTACGCCGACGTCGTGCTCGGGGAGGTCCGCGACTGGTCCTTCACCAACGCCGACGGCGTCGAGATCGACGGACGCTACTACCTGCCGCCGGACTTCGACGCCGAAAAGGACTACCCCCTGATCGTCTACTACTACGGCGGGACGGTTCCCGTGAACCGCCAGTTCACCGGCCGCTACCCCTTCAACCTCTGGGCCGCCCACGGCTACGTGATCTACGTCGTCCAGCCGCGCGGCGCCATCGGTTACGGGCAGGATTTCTCGGCCAAGCACGTCAACGCCTGGGGTGACTACGCGGCCGACGACATCATCGAGGGCACGCGCCAGTTCGTCGCCGCCCACGACTTCGTCAGCGAGGAGCGCATCGGCAATATCGGCGCCAGCTACGGCGGCTTCATGACCATGTACCTGGCCACGAAGACCGACCTTTTCGCCGCCTC
>JAASTB010000319.1 GCA_021767625.1 Wenzhouxiangella sp. | reverse complement strand
CTTCTCGGGAAACAACTTCACGAGCCGGCCCCGCTGAGCGCCTCCAGTCGGCGGATGAGCTGCTCGGCCATGGCCCGGCCGAGATCGTCGCGCAGGAACTCTTCCTCGCGCTGGGCGGCGAGAATCTCGCCTTCGTCGAAGCTGTAGTCGCGCGTCAGCCGGATGGTGGCGCGCTCGAGCGCGACCTCGCCGGCGGCGTCCTCGAGACGCCAATCGACCTCGAAGACGATCAGAAACTCGCGCACCCTCGCCTGCCCGGTCACCGACAGCGGCTGGCGCCACATGTTCTGTGACTCGATGCGCAGCGTGGCCGACTCCGGCCCGGGCGCGTCGACGACGGTGACGCCGTTGGCTTCCAGGAGGAGGCCGAGCTCACGAACGAATACCGAACTGTCGTCGGCCACGGCGACGAAGGTCTGGTCCATGTAGGCCGGCAGGCGCGCTTCGCCGCGCAACTGGAAGCCGCAGGCGGTGACGAGCCAGGCGGCGAGGACGATGATGGCGGCGCGGAACATCATCCGACCACGATATTGAGGAGCTTGTCGGGCACCAGGATGACCTTGCGCACGGTCTTGTCCTGCACGTGGCGCGCGACGTTGTCGTCGGCCAGGGCGGCGGCCTGGACACTGTCCTGGTCGGCGCCCGGCGCGACGTCGACGCGCCCGCGGACCTTGCCGTTGACCTGCACGACCACGGTCACGGCGGCGCGCTCGAGCGCGGTCTCGTCGACCTCGGGCCAGCCGGCCTCGAACACCGAGCCCTCGTGGCCGAGGTCGCGCCACAGCGACTCGGCGAGGTGCGGCGTGACCGGGGCGATCAGTCGAACCACCGATTCCCAGGCCTCCTGTACGAGCGCCCGTGCGGGTTCATCGTCGGCCTCGAAGCGCTGCAGCTCGTTGCAGAACTCCATGATGGCCGCGATCGCGGTGTTGAAAGTCTGCCGACGCCCCATGTCGTCGCCGACCTTGCCGATGGTCTCATGCAGGCGCGTGCGCAGCTCGCGCGCAGCGCCTTCCAGTCCATCGGGTCGCTTTCCGGGGACGGCGCCGGCAGCAACATGCGCCTGCACTCCGGCGTGAAGCCGCTTGAGGAAACGCCAGGCCCCTTCGACGCCCGCCTCGGACCACTCGAGCGACTGCTCGGGCGGGGCGGCGAACATCGAGAACAGGCGCACCGTGTCCGCGCCGTAGGTGTCGACCAGGGCCTGCGGGTCGACGCCGTTGTTCTTGGACTTGGCCATCTTCTCGATGCCGCCGGGCTCGACGGGCTGCCCGTCGGCGGCGAGCACGGCGCTCGAGATCCCGCCCTTGCCGTCGCGCTGGACCTCGACGTCGGCGGGGTTGAACCACTGCTTGCGTCCCGAGGCGTCCTCGCGGTAATAGGTTTCGGCCAGCACCATGCCCTGGGTGAGCAGGCGGGCGAAGGGTTCGCCGACCTTCACCAGGCCTTCGTCGCGCATCAGCTTGGTCCAGAAGCGCGCATACAGCAGGTGCAGGATGGCGTGCTCGATGCCACCGATGTACTGGTCGACCGGCATCCAGGCATCGGCGCGCTCGTCGACCATGGCCTCGTGGTTGTCCGGTGAGGTGTAGCGCAGGAAGTACCAGGACGAGTCGACGAAGGTATCCATCGTGTCGGTCTCGCGCTTGGCCGCCGCACCGCACTTCGGGCAGGCGGTTTCGAGAAACTCGGCGTGGCGGTTGAGCGGGTTGCCCGAGCCGTCCGGAACGAGTTCTTCGGGCAGCACCACGGGCAGGTCCTCGTCGGGCACCGGCACGTCGCCGCAGTCGGGGCAGTGGATGATCGGAATCGGACAACCCCAGTAGCGCTGGCGCGAAATGCCCCAGTCGCGCAGCCTGAACTGCGTGCGCGCGCGGCCCGCACCCTGCTTTTCCAGGTCGGCGACGATCGCTTCGAATCCCTTCGACCACTCGAGGCCGTCGTAGGCGCCGGAGTTGACCAGCCGGCCCTCCTTGGCGGCGTAGTCGTCGTGCCAGTGACGGTCGTCGTACTCGCGACCCTCGGGCAGGCTGATGACCTGGCGGATGGGCAGGCCGTACTTGTTGGCGAACTCGAAATCGCGCTCGTCGTGGCCGGGCACGGCCATGATGGCGCCCTCGCCGTAGGCCATCAGCACGTAGTTGGCCACCCACACCGGCAGTTCGTCGCCGGTGAGCGGATGCACCGCCTTCAGGCCGGTGTCCATGCCCTTCTTTTCCTGCACGGCGATGTCGGCCTCCGACACGCCGCCGGTCTGGCATTCGGCGATGAACCCGGCCAGCTCGGGATTGCCCTCGGCGGCCTTTTTCGCCAGCGGATGCTCGGCGGCCACGGCCATGAAGGTCGCGCCCATCAGCGTGTCGGGCCGGGTGGTGAAGACCTTGATCGTCTCTTGCCCGCAGGCGAAGGCGATCTCGGCGCCCTCGCTCTTGCCGATCCAGTTGGCCTGCATGGTGCGCACGCGCTCGGGCCAGCCGTCGAGATCTTCGAGGCTTGCGAGCAGCTCGTCGGCGTAATCGGTGATGCGCAGGTAGTACATCGGGATTTCGCGCTTCTCGACCGGCGCGCCGGTGCGCCAGCCGCAGCCGTCGATGACCTGCTCGTTTGCCAGCACGGTCTGGTCGACCGGATCCCAGTTGACGGTACCCGTCTTCTTGTAGGCAATGCCGCGCTCGAGCAGGCGCAGGAAGAACCACTGGTTCCAGCGGTAGTACTCGGGATCGCAGGTGGCCAGCTCGCGTTCCCAGTCGATCGCGAAGCCGAGCTGCCTGAGCTGGCCGCGCATGTGCTCGATGTTGTCCCGGGTCCATCTGGCCGGCGGCACGCCGTTGGCCATCGCGGCGTTCTCGGCGGGCAGGCCGAAAGCGTCCCAGCCCATGGGCTGCAGCACGCGCCGGCCCTGCATGCGGTGATAGCGCGATATGACGTCGCTGATGGTGTAGTTGCGCATGTGGCCCATGTGCAACTTGCCCGAGGGGTAGGGAAACATGCTCAGGCAGTAGAAACGCTCGCCGTCGCCCGACTCGGCACGGTCGGCGTTGCGCTCTTCCCAGTAGCGGCGAATGGCCGGCTCCAGTTCGCCGGGACGATAACTCTCTGACACCGTTTGTCGTTTTCCTGCTGGTTGATTTGTCAAAACAGGCGCCGCCCCGGGGTCGGGGCGGCG
>JAASTB010000318.1 GCA_021767625.1 Wenzhouxiangella sp. | reverse complement strand
GTTGGCTGGAGACCGGGTTGCGGCGGGCGTCGGCGGCCTCGTCGTCCATCTTGATCAGCAGCCAGTTGGCGTCCTTCTTCGAGCCGGTGCGATGCAGCGCGTAGCCGCCGGAGATCTTTTCGCCGTGGAGCTCGACCAGCAGGTGGCCGCTGTTCCATGCCTTGTCAAGCGGCTGGAGTTCGCCGTCCTTCTCGGTGATGTTCCGGAAAGTACCTTGATCCCAGATCATCACCGTCCCTCCGCCGTACTCGTCTTCGGGAATGACGCCCTCGAAACCGCCGTAGTCCAGGGGGTGATCCTCGGTGGGGATGGCCAGGCGCTTGTCGCGGGGATCGGTCGAAGGCCCTTTCGGAACGGCCCAGGACTTCAACACGCCGTCGATTTCCAGGCGGAAGTCATAGTGCAGGGTGGAAGCATCGTGTTTCTGGATCACGAAGCGGGGCCGTTTGCCCGATCCCGAACCGGACTTGCCCTGGCCGCCGCGCGGCTCGGGACTGCGATCTAAATTCCGTTTCGACTCGTACTCTCTCGTCGACACGTCGGCCCCTCCATTCGGCACCTTCTCCCAAGATACCAGACCGGCGAAGACGAGCCGATCAGTCGGAGTTCAGCGCCTTCTTCTCGAAATGGCCGAGCACAAGCACGATGACCAGCGAGATACCCGTGAGCATGGCCGCGAGGACAAGGTTGCCCGTGGCGCAGGCCACGCCGATGGCACCTGCGATCCAGATCGCCGCGCCGGTGGTAATGCCGTGCACGTCGCCGCGCGCCTGGATGATGCTGCCGGCACCAAGAAAGCCGATGCCGCCGATGACGCCCTCGACGATTCGCGTCGGATCGATTTGCGCCGAAGGATCGCCGGTGGCGGTGGCGAATAGGATCTCGTAGCCCACCAGCAGGAAGGCCGCCGCACCCAGCGAGACGAGCATGTGCGTGCGCAGCCCCGCGGGACGCTTGTTGAGTTCACGCTCGAGCCCGATCATCGAAGCGAAGCCCGCTGCCGCCAGCAGCCGAATGACCATGTCCCAGAAGGGAACTTCCGTTTCCATGCGCGCCACCATTCATGCGGGTTTGGGACTCCAGCCTAGCAGAACGGTAATCGAAGGCGACCGAGTGGTTTGCTAGCATGAGGCCCGGTTTCCACCGCTTGGCAGATTCATGAATCGACTCAAGAGCGTCATGAAGTGGGGGTTTCTTTCCCTGCTTTTCCTGTTCGTCGTGCTGGCGATCGCCTGGGCCGTATCCCGTGCCATGTACCCGACCGAAGCGCAACGCGAGGCGATTGCCGCGATGGAGCACCAGCCCGAACGCGCCGGCGACAACGCTTTTTCCCTTCTGTGGATGATCGACCGGGACGTGCCGTTCGACGAGATCGACTCCGTCATGGCCGAGGATGTCGATCGGGCCTCGGCCATTCCACCGGTGCCCGGCCCTGATGATGACGATCTTTCGACGTTCGTCTCTGCCGCCCGCGACTATCCCGACCTGAGCCCGAAGGGCGCGGATCACGAGATGTTCTGCAGGGGCAGGGGTGAGACTTGCCTCGACCGGGTGCGTGGAGACCAGGACGCCTACGCCGCGCTGATCGACCGCCACGACGAATTGCTCGAGCGCGTCGGACGACTGCACGAATACGACTACGTGCGCTCGGAACTACCCCACAAGCTGGGCATGCTCAACCCGAACTACCAGAGCGTCTTCCTGCCGAGAACCCGGCATGCATTGCGCTTCGCACAGGGCGATACCAACCAGGCGCTTGCCGCCACGTGCCGCGAGATCGCCACCTGGCGACGCCTGGGAGCTAACGCCGACAACCTGATCACGCGTTTGATCGGCGCCGAGGCGGCAACCGACCAGTACGGCCATACGTTCGCCAACATGCTGTCCGAACTGCCGGCCGACACGCCCCTGCCCGAACCTTGCGGTGAGGCCCTGGCGGCACCGGGCATCGATGACCTGTCGCTGTGCCGGGCACTGAAGAGCGATTTCGGCATCATGGCTTCCGTTTCCAGGCACTTGCCGGAAACCGCGAGCGAAGGCGGCTTGTTCGAAAAGCTGGCCTGGTCGATGTTCTACGACGGCGAAGCGACGCTAGGCGCCACGGCGGAAAGCTACCACAGCATGTGCGGACCGGCCGAACGCGAGCGACTGCTCGCCGATCGCCGCGACCGACCGGAGCCGGCGCCTCGCGACATGTGGCGTTTCGCCTGTATCGGCAACCCGATCGGCTGCATGGTCAACGGCGTCGCGCAGAACCCCGTCTTCACGGGTTACCGCCACCGCCTTCAGGACTACGGCGCCAAGCTTCGCGTTCTCGGCACCCTGGCCTGGATGCGCCGCCACGCCGACGGCGAGCGCTCTCCCGCAGAGCTGCTTGCGGCCCGACCCGACGAGTTCAAGAGCCCGGCGCGCGATATCAAGTTCGGTCCCGAAGGGCAAAGCCTTCGTGTCCCGCTCTACGACACGACGCGCGGCGAGCACTGGTCGGTCCCATTGCCGCCGAAACTCCATCGTTCCACCGGGAGTTCGTGACAGATTCGCGTCCTTCAGCGGACGCTCGCGAACTCGGTGACGGCAAGAAATCAGTCTTCGGATTTGGCGGGAAACAACGTGCGGAGGGCTTTCATCGCCGCCGGATGAAACAGCGTGGCATGCGACTCCTGCGCCATCGGCGTGTACTCGAAGGTCATTCGACTCGACGCCTGCTCGACCTGCGCGATGAATGCCTGGAAGCGTTCGGCGCTGCTGGCCTCTTCGCTTGCGGCCACGAACAGCCGGCGTTCGGCGGCAGCTTCTTGCTTGAGGGCCTGGGCGATTCGATCGGTCAGGTCGTACTGGTTCCACCACACGCTGGGATCGACGGCGATGTAGGTATCGAAAAGGCCGGGCTCGTTCACCAGCGTTTCGACCACGAAAAGCCCGGCCAGTGACTCGCCGATGATGGCCCGCTCGGGCGTCACGTCGTAGAGGCTTTCAATCGTCTCGACCAGCTCGTCGCGCAGAAAACTCCGGAAGGCCGCCGCGCCGCCGATGTGATCGGCGATCGCCTGGTCCTGCGGATCGTCGCTCGGCCCGGTCATGTCGCGACGGCGCTCGGTGTTCTCGATGCCCACAAGCAGCAGCGGCCGGACGCTGCCGTTGGAAACGAACACCTGCAGAAGACCGGCGATATGCAGAAAGTCC
>JAASTB010000317.1 GCA_021767625.1 Wenzhouxiangella sp. | reverse complement strand
ACTGCTGGGATGAGGTGCGGTATTGTTCGAAGCGGTGTCGCGGCGAAGGACGCAGGCGCAATCGGCAGGCCGGGCGCGGTCAGAAGTCGCCGCCGGCCTGATCCCCGCATCCGTTGACCATCGTGGGCGAGCCCGGCTCGTCTCCGGCCACCCAGCACTGCCCGAGCGTCGAGCAATAGCAGACTTCGGCCGACCATCTCGACAGCAGGCGATTGAGAACCTCGATGGCATCATCGGTTTCTTCGGCCGGGTAGCGCAATTCGAACGGACGAACCGATGCCCCGGCCGCCAGGACCCGGCCGGTCAGGGTGGTCCTCGAGAGATCGGCATCGGGCGGCATCAGGGTCCGCAGCGCATCGAGATCCTCGACCGGGTCATCGTCGTGACGAATCGTCACCCGTTCGACCAAGGCGGGACCGACCCCTGCATTCTGCACGTTGAGCCCGATTGCCAGGGTGCCGTCCTCGAGCGATGCGAATCCGTCGACTTGCAGCGCCGGCCAGATCGAGGCCCGGATCTCTTCGCGCATCACCCGGCTCTGGTCGAAGCTGACGAACAATGCAGCGACGCCGACCACGATCGCCGTAATCGATCCCACTGTCTCGAAGTGCTGGTGCCAGGGGCGCTTTCCCTTCGAGGCGGGCATCGGCTTCAGAACCTGAATTCGTCGTGGAAGAGCTTGTTCAGGTCACTCTCGGTCAGGGTGTAGTTGAACGTCTGGTCCTCGACGATGCGCTCCCACGGTTCGTCGAAATTCTGCTCGGTCCAGCCCTTGGTCACGGCAATCGCGCGCCACACGCGGCGGTAGATGATCCGGGTCCTGACCTGGAGTTCGTCTCCCGGCATCGTGCCCATCGGCAGCCGGAAAGTGAATCGGGCCCGGTCGGTCTCGCCCGGTGGAATGGTCGTCTTGGCCAACTGGGTTTCGGCATCGATGAAGTTGACGGGGCTCAGCAGTGGCCCTTCACCGTTGATGCGGCCCTGAAGTACCTTGGCGTACCCGCGGCCGGCTTCGCCGGCGAAATCACCGGGTTGCTTGCCCGGCTCGTCGTCGTCGGCCCAGCCGGGGACCTGGTCGCCGGAAAGCTGGACCAGCGGCTGGCCGTCGACCGAGGCTTCGACGACAAGCATGGCGTTGCGAACGTCCACGCCGGTCGGCCAGTTGTGCCCTTCGACCAGGTTGTGCACGCGCGTGCGCACATCGATCATCCGGGAGAACGGTTCCACATCGACGTCGAGACCGATGGGATCGGCCAGCATGCCCGAGTACACCCCGGGAAAACCGTGATGATGGCGCTGGTCGGCCGGACGGATCGGCGCCGCGCCGATCGCCGCGACCGTGCCCGGCCCGTCGGCCTGGGGCATGTGACAGGTCTGGCACTGCTGGCCGGCAGCGGCCGCCGGGGATCCTTCCCACTCGGTGAAAGTCTCCTGGCCCGGCGCGCCGGTATCCGGGTTGACGTATTCATGGCAGCTCGAGCAGAGCCGGGAGCTCGAGAACAGCGGCTGGTAGGCTGCCCGCATCTGGCTGAAACTCACGTCGTCGAGCGGCCCCCAGACATGCTGGTGGGTCAGCGAGTCCCCGCCGCTTTCGGAAGCCGGGAAGCGGAACTCGGCGTTGCCCAGCAAGTGAATGGCGTCGCTGTTTTCGTTGACGGTATGCAGCTGGTGGCAACTGGTACAGGTCACGCCTTCCAGCCCGGCGGCGCTGGAGACCTCGTTGAACTTGACTCCGCCGGGATCTGAGGGATTCTCGTTGGGCGAGTGGCAGGTGGCGCAGAAACCGGTGTCTTCGGGGTCGTGCGACTCGGTGAAGACATAGCCGTCGGCCGATGCGCCGGTGCCGTCTCCCGTGCCGTCGCCGGAGTACAGGTCGCGGACCCGGACATTGACGGCCGCGCGCGAGTGATTGCTCTCCTGCCACTGGGCATACTGCTCCGAGTGGCAGAGGCCGCAGCCGCCCGGCGGTGCACCGGCAATCGGCATGTAGGCCGTGTTCTCGACCGTCGTGATGGGCGTGAGCTGGATCTGGATATCCTCGCCCTCGTCGGCCGACACGACCGTGGTCAGGTAGTTCGCCGACCCGTCCGGGTCATAGGGAAGCGCCGCGGCCACCGGAACGCTGGTCGCCCCGGCGGCGACCGGCAGCGTGAATCGCCCGAGCCCGTCGGTCAGCACCAGGTCCAGATCCGGCCTGGCCTGTTCATGGATGCGGACTCCCTCGATCGGGGCCAATGTTTCGGCATCGATCACGGTGCCGCTGATCTGTTGCGCCGACACGGGGGCGGCAACGACCAGCAGGGCAGAAAGAAGAAAACCGCAGCAAAGCGATTGCGGAACACGCGTGCGGATTCGACCGCACTCGACGGACAGACTCATGGGCGACCCCGAATGGCGGCGGCGTTCGACTGGGCACTTACTATACCGCCTGCCGTTGCGCGTGCAAGCGGGGAAACCCCGACCCCGGCTGTGCTCGGTCAATCCTTCTTGGGCATGTACAGGTCGGTGATCGTGCCCTCGTAGGCTTCCGCGGCCATCATGACGGACTCCGACAAGGTCGGATGCGGGTGGATGGTCAGGCCGATGTCGGCCGCATCGCAGCCCATCTCGATAGCCAGGGCCAGTTCCGCGATCAGGTCTCCGGCATGCAGTCCGACGACACCGGCGCCGATCAACCGGTCGCTGCCCTTGTCGAAGATCAGCTTGGTAAAACCCTCCGAGCGGTCCATGCCCAGGGCGCGACCCGAGGCCGCCCAGGGGAACTTACCGACGCCGTAGTCGATACCCTGTTCCTTCGCCTGCCCCTCGGTCAGGCCCACCCAGGCCACCTCGGGGTCGGTGTAGGCAACCGAAGGAATCACGCGCGCATCGGCCGCGCGCTTGTGGCCGGCGGCGACCTCGGCAGCCACCTTGCCCTCGTAGGATCCCTTGTGGGCCAGCATCGGCTGGCCGACGATATCGCCGATGGCGAAGATATGCGACTGGTTGGTGCGCATCTGACCGTCGACTGCGACGAAGCCCTTGTCGTCGACCTCGACACCGGCGGCTTCCGCGTTGAGCTGGTCGCCGTTGGGACGCCGGCCCACGCAGACCAGCACGCGATCGAAATCGGCGCTGTCCGGCGCATCCTTGCCGTCCAGGTGAGCGGTCAGGGCGCTGTCGCCGGCCTCCACTTTCTCGACCTT
>JAASTB010000316.1 GCA_021767625.1 Wenzhouxiangella sp. | reverse complement strand
CCGCGATGCGCGCGCCTCGGTGGACTACGCCGACCGGGCCTTTCTCGAACTCGGCCTGCCCGATCACCCGGTGCGCGCACGCATCAGGCAACTGACCATGCAATAGTCGGCGGGCTCGCAGCCGCATTCCCGCTTCCCGTGTAGAGAGTCTCGATAAACACAGGAGAAGTGGAATGCCGAAGAAGATGCTGCCGCCGTTCGCGGCCGTCCTCGCCCTGTCCGCCTTTGTTGCCGCGGGCATGAATGCGGCCGTCGCGGGCGATGACGCCCTCGTGACCGCGCCCGACGACCCCGCCGTCGAATGGGGACCCTGCCCCGGATTCTTCCCCGACACCTGCCGCATCGGCGTGCTGAACGGCAATCCGGCCGAACCGCGCGCCGACATCTTCTTCAAGGTGCCTGCGAATACGGACCTGGTGGCCCACACGCATACTTCGGCCGAGCGCATGGTGCTGGTCTCGGGCCGCATGCGCGTCGACTACGAAGGCCAGGACCCGGCCGTGATCGAAACCGGCGACTACGCCTACGGACCGCCCGGCCGGGCGCACTCGGCGCGCTGCCTCGACGCCGGCGAGTGTGTGCTCTTCATCGCCTTCAACGAGCCGATCGACGCCATACCCGTCGAGGAGCAATCGGGGAGCAGTCAATGAACGCCCAGCGTGAGTGCCAGGACAATGGCTGAAGCCGGCAAGCATTCCGGCAAGGGGATTCGCCGCTGGTGTCGAGAAGAACCGAATTGGCTGGCGGGGTATGGCCGGCGCCGCCGTATCCCCGGATAGGCTTACACACCGAAGGAGGGCCGTCATGCAGAAAGGCCTGATCCTGCTGTTCGGAATCGTCACCTACCTGGTTTTCTTCGTGGCGTTTCTCTACTTCATCGCCTTCGTGGGCAACCTGCAGACCACCGCGCTGGCCGATGCCTGGCCCGCGCTGGCCGAATTCGTGCCGTATTCGATCAGCTTCGGGCGCGAGACGGGACCGCCGGCGCTGGCGGCAGCCGTCAACCTGGGCCTGATCGCCCTGTTCGGCGCGCAGCACAGCATCATGGCGCGCTCCGGCTTCAAGTCATGGCTGGCGAACCACCTGCCGCGCTCGGCCGAGCGCAGCGTCTACGTGCTGCTGTCCACCGCATTGCTCGTACTGCTGATGTGGCAGTGGCGGCCGATGGGGCCCGTGCTCTGGTCGGTGGATGCGCCGGTCGGCCAGGCCGTCCTGTGGGCCTTGTTCGCGATCGGCTTCGGCATGGTGTTCGTCACCACCTACCTGATTGATCACTTCGACCTGTTCGGTCTCAAGCAGGTCTGGTCGCAGTTCCGCGGCCGGGAAGTGCAGCCGCCTCGCTTCGTCACACCGCTGTTCTACCGGGTCGTGCGCCACCCGCTCTACCTGGGCTTCTTGATCGCCTTCTGGGCGGCGCCCACCATGACGCTGGGCCACTTGCTGTTCGCCGCGGGCATGTCCGCCTACATCCTCGTCGGGGTCAGGCTCGAGGAGCGCGACCTGGTCCGGTATCTCGGTTCGGACTACGAACGCTACCGCGAGCAGGTGCCGCAGCTGGTACCGGTACCCGGCCGCGCCTGGCGCGACCGGGAGACCGGCGGGTCGGCGGCCTGATCAGCCGCGTGGCCTACTAGCCCTGCTCGGCCAGCCAGTCGTCGTCCGAGCCTTCGTGGATGTCCTCGAAGAGGTAGGTCGACAGGTAGCGCTCGCCGGTGTCGGGAAGCATCGCGAGAATGCCCGATCCTTCGGGCGCCTTCTCGGCGACCTTCAGCGCGGCGGCCACGGTGCCGCCGCCCGAGATGCCGGTGAAGATGCCTTCCCTGCGCGCCAGCTCCAGCGCGGTGTCGCGGGCTTCCTCGTCGGTCACGGGTACGATCTCGTTGGCGATGTCGACCTTGAGCACTTTCGGGATAAAGTCCGGCGTCCAGCCCTGGATCTTGTGCGCCTCCCAGGGCTTGCCGGCCATCAGCTGCGCCTTGTCGGGCTCGGTGGCGATAATCTTGATGTCGGGCCGGGCCAGCTTTAGCATCTCGCCGGCGCCGGTCATCGTGCCGCCGGTGCCCCAGCCGGTCACGAAATAGTCCAGCCGCCGCCCGGCGAAATCGCGCAGGATTTCCGGCCCAGTCGTGTTGCGGTGGTAGGCCGGATTGGCCTCGTTCTCGAACTGCCGCGCCAGGAACCAGCCGTGCTTGTCGGCGAGCTCGGCCGCCTTCTTCACCATGCCGGTGCCTTTTTCTTCCTTGGGCGTGAGGATCAGCTTCGCACCCAGCGCGCGCATCAGCTTGCGCCGCTCGACCGAGAAGGTCTCGACCATCACGGCCACGAAGGGATACCCCTTGGCCGCGCAGACCATTGCCAGCGCGATACCGGTGTTGCCCGAGGTCGCCTCGACCACGGTTTGCCCTGGTTTGAGATCCCCCCGACGCTCGGCGTCCTCGATGATGCCGATCGCCAGGCGATCCTTGACCGACGAGAGCGGGTTGAAGAACTCCGCCTTAACGTAGAAATCCACGTGCTTCGGCGCCAGGCGGTTGATGCGCACCACCGGCGTGCGGCCGATGGTCTGGAGAATGTTGTCGTAGATCATATGCGTGCCTTTACCTTGTTGGCGGGTCTTTCCAAGAATTCGCGATTCGTGCGTGTCAGGCCAGCGCGGCCTCCATATCGGGTTTCGACTATGAAACCGGCGCTTTGTTGCCGAATCTGCCCGTGCCCGGTTGCTAGGCTTTCTGGGCCATTTCGCCAACAAATACCATGGATGGCGCTTCGCCGGCGTGATTTCGGCCGACCGCGAAGCCGCGAACCAACCCCTGGCGGGAAGCCGGCCACGACCCGCGCTGGCAACAGGGCCGCGAAGGCCTGGAAGCCTACAACCACGAAAACAAGGTCGAGCCCATGCAGCGCGCCCTTGGGAACCTCTGAACAACTCTGCGCGGGCGCGACGGGTTTTTGCGGGAGGCTCCGCTCAGGCTTCGGCGAGCGCGGTTTGGTGGTTCCAAATGAGTGAGCCGAAACGCGGCGGAGACCCCGCAAAGGCCCTTCCCGAAGGGTTTTGCCGGAGAAGCCGCATCTCGCGCGTTGCGCCCCTCGGCCGTAGCTACGGCTACTGTCACTCGCGTCGCACCACACGATCTGCGGCTTCTCCGACAAAACGCGCTCCGTGCAGAGTTGTTCAGAGGTTCCCTAACCT
>JAASTB010000315.1 GCA_021767625.1 Wenzhouxiangella sp. | reverse complement strand
GGAAGGACAGGACGAGGCCGATATGCTCAAGGAGCAGATCGACCGAATGCAGCAGCAGCTTCTTGAGATGCAGCAGCAGCTCGACGAATTGCGCGCCGAGCGCGACGAAGAAGAGCAGAAACGCGAAGAAATGGAGTCGCGCCTGGCCACCGTCGAGGAAGGCGGCGCCGACGAAGAAAAGGTCAAGGAGATTGCCTCCGAGACCTACGACGAGAAGAAGTCCACCGAAATCGATGTGGGCGGCGCGGTCCGCTTCCAGTATGTCCTCGAGGATTACAACGACTCCTCCAAGGAAAATAACGGCACTCTGGAAATGGATACCGTCCGACTCAACTTCGACGGTACGGTCGGAGACGTGATTCTCTCGGCCGAGTGGCGTTGGTACCAGTACATGAACGTCATCCATCATGCCTGGGCCGGCTACGACTTCACCGACTCCCTGCAGGGCCAGGTCGGCGTCAACCAGGTGCCGTTCGGTGTCACGCCCTACAACTCGCACAGCTTCTTCTTCAGCTCGAACTACTACCTCGGGCTCGAGGACGACTACGACTTCGGCGCCAAGCTGATCTACGATGAAGGCCCGCTGAACATCCAGGGTGCGTTCTATTGGAACGACGAACTCGGCGGTTCGGACGGATACTTCGGCTTCGACGGCGGAGACTTCCCCAACTTCCTCAACGATCGCTACTCCTACGACATCGTGGGCGCGAGAGAACCGGGCGAAGGAACGTATGCCGCTCCGGGTCTGTACGCCTTCGACAGCAACATCATCAACGGTCGTGTGGCCTACACGCTCGGACATGGCACCGACTACTCCACCGAACTCGGCTTTTCCGGCCAGTACGGGGATGTCGTGGACAACGCCAGCGACAGCATCGGCAGCCAGTCGGCCTTCGCCGCTCACCTGGTCGGTAACTACGGCCCCTGGAACGTTCAGCTGCAGGCCACCGAGTACGAATACGACATGGACAACGGCATGCAGCGCATGGCGGTCGGCGCCTATGACTTCTTCGACACCATTGCCGCGGAAGCGACCTCCTACACCGGCAACGTGGCCTACAGCCTCCCGGTGAACTGGGGTCCGGTTTCCAACCTGACCTTCTATAACGACTATTCGCTCGTTACGGACAAGTCGGGCGGCCTCGAAGACACCTGGATGAACGTCACCGGCGTCGCAGTCACGGCCGGCGGTCTTTATACCTACATCGACTTCATTCAGGCCGAGAACCAGCCTTTCGTGGGCGGCACGATGGATTCAGCCACCGAGCCCGGCACGAATACCCGCTTCAACATCAACTTCGGCTACTACTTCTGATATAGCCGTGGACCCGTCAGACCCGATGCCCGCTACCCACCAGCCAACATGGTGGCGGCATCGGGTCTTTTCTTGAAAGAGGGTTCCAAGGAAGGGAGAGCAAACCATGAGTGAGTTCGACGAACAGAACCAGAAACCAAAAGAAATAGAACAGATCGAACAGATCTACGATACCGACTATGAGGTCGGCCAGGACAACGTCGAAGCCATGGGGATGGATATTCATCACCCCGTCTTCGCGATTGCCGCTACGCTGATCGTGTTGTTTGTCGTTGGGTCGCTGATCTTTCCCGACGTATCCAATGATGCGCTCAACGCGACGCGTGTCTGGATCGGCGAGACTTTCGACTGGCTTTTTCTGACCGCAGGTAATATCTTCGTATTGTTCTGCGTTGCCCTGATCATTCTGCCGGTCGGCAAGATCAGACTGGGCGGACAGGACGCCAAACCCGAGTTCGGCTACCTTTCCTGGTTCGCGATGCTTTTCGCGGCCGGCATGGGCATCGGCCTGATGTTCTGGGGCGTTGCCGAGCCGGTGGGTTACTTCACCGAATGGTACGGGACACCGCTTAACGTCGGCGGCGGCAACGCAGAGGCCTCTCTGGGCGCCACCATGTATCACTGGGGTCTGCATCCCTGGGCCATCTACGGTGTGGTCGCTTTGTCCCTGGCTTTCTTCTGCTACAACAAGGGCATGCCGCTGACCATCCGCTCGACCTTTTACCCCCTGCTGGGTGATCGCGTCTGGGGCTGGTTTGGCCATTTCATCGACACGCTGGCGGTACTGGCCACGCTGTTCGGTCTGGCCACATCGCTCGGCCTGGGGGCCAAGCAGGCCGCCGGCGGCATGTCGTTCCTGTTCGACGTCGACGGCGGGCTGATGACGCAAGTCGCCATCATCATCGGCGTGACCGCCGTGGCCGTCGTTTCGGTCGTCCGAGGCATCCACGGCGGTGTGCGCGTACTGAGTAACCTCAACATGTTCGTGGCCGCCGCCCTGCTGATCTTCACCATGATTGCCGGCGGTTTCGTGGCCTTCCTGGCCAATATGGGCACCACGGTCTGGGGCTACATCGAGTACCTGCTGCCGCTTTCGAACCCAGTGGGTCGTGAAGACCAGACCTTCTATCACGCCTGGACCATCTTCTTCTGGGCCTGGTGGATTTCCTGGAGTCCGTTCGTCGGCATGTTCATCGCCCGTGTATCGCACGGCCGGACGGTTCGTGAATTCATGACCGCGGTGCTGATCGTGCCGGTGGTCGTGACCGTCGTGTGGATGAGCGCTTTCGGCGGTGCCGGTATCGATCAGGTTGTTGCCGGTGTCGGCGAACTCGCCGGCGGCATCGGCGATTCCTCGCTGGCGCTGTTCCAGATGCTGAATGAGCTGCCGATGACGGCGATCACCTCGTTCCTGGCCATTGTCCTGGTACTGGTGTTCTTCATCACCTCCTCGGACTCCGGGTCCTTGGTGATCGACAGCATCACGGCCGGCGGCAAGCTCGACGCCCCGGTTCCCCAGCGCATCTTCTGGGCCGTGACCGAGGGTGTCGTGGCCGGTGTGCTTCTGGCGGTTGGCGGTGACGCCGCGCTCAATGCGCTGCAGGCCGGCGCCGTGAGCACGGGGCTGCCCTTCGTCGTGATCCTGCTGTTCATGTGCATCAGCCTGGGCAAGGGCCTCAATCACGAGCTGGTCCTGATCAAGCACGGTCACGCCTGACCGGTCAAAGAGCAACAACAAGAAGAAAGGGCCCCGTTACCGAAAGGTGCGGGGCCTTCTTCTTTTGCGGGGATTGCCAAAGCGGCGGGTGCTGGCTAGGATATTGACCAGTGCGGGCGTCGTATAATGGCATTACCCCAGCTTCCCAAGCTGGAGACGAG
>JAASTB010000034.1 GCA_021767625.1 Wenzhouxiangella sp. | reverse complement strand
GGCGACGCCGACGATCAGCCCGGTGCCCTGCTCAATGCGCGCTACTACGAGCGTAATGCGCGCATCTTCGCCAAGCTGATGCAGGTCGTGGAGCCGGGAGACCGCGTGTTGGTGGTCTACGGAGGAGGACACAGTTACTGGCTGCGTCACTTCGTCTCGATGACACCGGGCTTCGAGCTGGTCGAAGCCAACGACTATCTCTCCGCCCTGGCAGCACAGTAGCCGGGTCGGGGTGGTACCGTTCGCCCCTGACCCGAACCCCTGACCGGAGGCAAGCATGGCCGAAAGAAGAACCGCACTGGTGACCGGCGCCAACCGCGGCATCGGCCTGGCCATCGCGCGTGGCCTGGCTGCGCAGGATATCCACGTACTCGCTGCCGCACGCGACGTGGACAAGGCCAAGGCGGCCGTCGGCGAGATCGACGGCACGGTGACCGGTGTGGCGCTCGACCTGAGCGAGCCCGGCATCGTGAGCGAGGCGGCGAGGCAGCTGGCCGAGGCCTACGGGCCGATCGACATCCTGGTCAACAATGCCGGAGTCCTGGTTACCGACGATCTCGACGATCTCGAGCTGGCGGACTTCGTCCACGCGCTGCAGGTTCACGTGATCGCCGCTTTCGAGCTCATTCAGTCCCTCGGTGTCCCGATGCGCGAGCGCGGCTGGGGGCGCATCGTCAACATGACCTCCGGCTGGGGCGCTTTCGCTGAAAACCTCGAGGGGCCGTTCGCCTACGCGGTGAGCAAGGCTGGACTGAACGCCCTGACCGTCAAGTCCGCCCAGGCGCTGGGCGATGCCGTCAAGGTCAACTCGGCCTGCCCGGGCTGGGTGCGAACCGACATGGGCGGCGAGTCGGCGCCGCGATCGGTCGAAGAGGGCGCCGACACCCCGATCTGGCTGGCGACCCTGCCCGATGACGGTCCGACCGGCGGCTTCTTTCGCAGCCGCAGGCCGATCGACTGGTAATCCCGTCAGGGCGGCTGGGGAATGCCCTCCAGTTGCTCGGCGCGGGTGAAGCGCTGGGTCAGCATCAGCACGTCGAAGCGCCAGACCATCTCCGAGAGGGCTTCCCGGCCTTCACGATTGGCGCGATCGTGGAAGATGGTCCGCAGCGGCCGCAAGTCGAACACGACCCAGCCGTCGTCTTCGGGTACGAAGTCGGCGAAGCGGTGCAGGTAGGGCATCAGCCCGTCGAGGCCCCTGAACTCGCCGTCGCTGTCTTGTTGGACGAGCGCCGAGACCTGCACGTGCAGTGAATCGCCGCCGCGAAGGACGGCGAGCTCGGCGGCGGCATTGCCCAGGTCGAGCTGGTTCATGGGCGAGTAGCCGCGTCCCATGTGGTAGTTGCCGAACTTCATCACGACCTTCGTGTCCGCTTCGGCGCGCCTGAGCCGCTCGGCCAGATGACGTTTCATCAGCTGGATGCGACGGTAGTTGCTCTCGTAGTTGTCGCCCCGGCCGTAGAGCCGGTAGACGAGGCTGCTTGCCGCCAGCTCGTCGATGATCCGCAAGGCTTCGGGCTGGTCGGCGAAAGCCTGCCGAAGGCCGTCGAAAGTGGCCTGGTCGGCCGATTGCAGGAACCCCTTCGAGCGATCACCCGTCTCGGCGAAGTGCCGGAAGCCTTCGTCCGCTCGTCGAAGCGCTTGTTCGGCGCTTTCACGAGCCGCCGGGCTTTCGGCGATCCCGGTCAGCCGTGCCAGCGCAAAGCGGGCGCCGCCTGCGAACACCTGGTCGAGGCCCCATAGTTCATAGCCCGCTTCGACGGCGTGCTCGGCCAGTTCCAGCTCCGGACGGTAATCGAGGAAGGCCGCCGTGTAGGGTATCTGCACCAGCAGTTCGGCGAGCTCGTCGCTCCGCCCGTTGGACAGGAGCGACTGGGCGTGGTCGGTGATGATCGGCCCGGTTTCGATTGCAAAGGCGTCGAAGCCGTGCGGTCGAAGTGCCGTGAGCAGCGCGGCGGTCAATTGCGGCGTCTCCCGGGTGAGGTGGGATTCGGCCAGCAGGACGAAGGGCGAATCGGCTGCTTCGGCCAGGAGCCATCTGCCGCCGGTATCGCCAAGCCCATCGGTCTCGATCGTCAGCGGGCGGGCATTTTCTTCGATGATCGAGGCGATCCGTTCATCGACCGTTTCGGCGAAGGCCGGTGCCGCGAGCAGCAAGGCTGCAAGCAGTCCCCACGGGCGGCCGGGAAAATACCTGTCGGGCATGATGGGATCTCCCTTTGGCTGAAGTCGTGTCAGCCTACCCCGACGCCGATGCCGAGCGCATCGGTCGATGGTCACGGTCAGAACAGGCTGCCCTGATCGCCCGTGCGCGCCGGGCGCGTGAACTTGCCGGTTTCCAGCGGCGGTGTGTCGTCGCGGTCCAGCCCATAGCGTTTGCGGGCCACCCGGAACCGGCCGGCGATCAACTGCGCCAGGTGGCCCGAACCGGTCTGCCGGCGGCCCCAGCTGGGGTCGTAGTCCCGCCCGCCGTAGAGCTGCCGCACCAGGCTCATGACATGCTCGGCGCGGTCGGGGTAGTGGTTGGCCAGCCAGTCGCGGAAGAGGTCCTTGAGCTCGTGCGGCAGCCTGAGCACCACGTAGCCCGCCCGCGTCGCGCCCGCCTCGGCCGAGGCGCGCAGGATGGCCTCGATCTCGTGGTCGTTGATGGCGGGAATCACCGGCGCGACCATCACGCCCGGCCGGATACCGATGCCGCGCAACTCCGAGAGGATGCGCAGCCGCGCTGCCGGCGAGGCCGTGCGCGGTTCCAGCGTGCGCTTGAGGTCGTTGTCCAGCGTGGTGATGCTGACCGACACAGACACGAGGTTCTCGCGGGCCAGGTCGGCCAGGATGTCGAGGTCGCGCAGGATCGTCACGCCCTTGGTCAGCAGGCTGACGGGATGGCGGTACTCGGCGAGCAGCTCGAGCAGTCGCCGCGTCAGGCGGATATCGCGCTCGACAGGCTGGTAGGCGTCGGTGTTGATGCCCAGCACGATCGGGCGGCAGCGGTAGCCGGGCTGGCGCAGTTCCTCCTCGAGCAGTTCCACGGCGTTCTCCTTCTGAAACAGCCGAGTCTCGAAGTCGAAGCCGGGCGAGAGGTCCAGGTAGCTGTGGGAGGGCCGCGCGAAGCAGTAGACGCAGCCGTGCTCGCAACCCCGGTAGGGATTGATCGACTGCTCGAACGGGATGTCCGGCGACCGGTTGCGCGAGATGATCGAGCGGCTGCGTTCAGCCTGGACTGTGGTGCGCAGCGCCGGCAATTCCTCGAGCTCACGGGTCCAGCCGTCGTCGAAGGTTGCGGTTCGCAGGGCGCTGAACCGGGATTCCGGATTCTTCGTGGCGCCGCGGCCCTTCTGTCTCGAAGCGACTTGCATGACCATACTGTAAATCAATACAGCTATTCCTGCACGACATTTCCCCGGCCGAATCCGGAAAGCGGCGGCAGGTTGCCCGCGGGCGCCCCGGCGGCGTTAAAGTATTCCCGAGAAACCTAAGGACGGGGAGAGAGCATGGCTGGCATCAAGCCGCTCGGCGTGGACCAGGTCTACCGGCGCTGCCCGGAAGAGAGCCTGGATTTCGAAACCACGGACAGCCTGGAGCCGCTCGGCGATCCCGTCGGGCAGGAGCGCGTGCTCCAGGCAATGCGCTTCGGCGCCGGCATTCGCAATCACGGCTTCAACCTGTTCGTGCTGGGGCCCCGGGGCGTCGACCGGCACGCCCTGGTGCGGCGCTTTCTGGAGAAGCGGGCCGCCGACGAGCACACGCCGCCGGATCTCTGTTACGTCTACAACTTCTCCGAACCCGATTCGCCGCGCGCCATCCGTCTCAGCGCCGGCGACGGCCGGCGCCTGCGACGCGACATGGACGGTTTCGTAGAAGAGCTGCGCACCGGCGTCGCGGCGGTATTCGAAAGCGAGGAATACCAGAGCCGGATGCAGGACATCCAGGACGAATTCGAGCAGCGGCAGCAAAAAGGGCTGAGCGAGATCGGGGAGGAGGCCAGCGAATCCGATATCGCGCTGATCTCGACGCCCGGCGGTTTCACCCTGGCGCCGATGCGCGACGGCGAGGTGCTCGAGCCCGACGAATACGAGAAGCTGCCCGACGACGAGCGCAAGAAGATCGAGGACAAAGTCGCCGAGCTGCAGAAGAAGCTGCAGCAGGAAATCCAGCGCATTCCGGCGCTTCGCAAGGAGCTTCGCAACCGCGTTCGCGAGCTCAACGAGGAGATGATCCTTTTTGCGCTTGGCGGGCCCATCCGGGAGCTCAAGGACCACTGGTCGCACGAGCCCGATGTCACCAGCTATCTCGATTGCGCGCGCGAGCACGTGGTCGAGAATGCCGAGGCGCTGCGCGGTCGGCGCGGCAGCGGGCCGCCCGAGGAGTTGCTCGAGCGTTTCCGGGTCAACCTGCTTGTCGACAACGCCGAGGCCGAGGGCGCTCCGGTCATTTACGAGGACTTGCCGACCCACCATCACCTGGTCGGCTGGATCGAACACCAGATCCGCAACGGGGCGCTGTACACGGACGTCTCGATGATCCGGCCCGGTGCGCTGCACCGCGCCAACGGCGGCTACCTGATCCTCGATGCCCGCCGCGTCCTGTCGCATCCCATGGCCTGGGAAAGCCTCAAGCGCGTGCTTTTCTCCGGCGATGTCCGCATCGAGTCGCTCGAACGTCTCTACGGCCTGGTCAGTACCACCAGCCTGCAGCCCGGCAACATACCAGTGACCGTCAAGGTGGTCCTGGTGGGCGAGCGGCTGCTCTACTACTTGCTGGCGCACTACGATCCGGACTTTCTGGAGCTGTTCAAGGTCGAGGCCGACTTCGAGGACGACATTGACCGCAACGAAGGGAACCACACGCTGTATGCGCGCATGCTCGCTTCCCTTGCCAAGCGGACGGAAACGCCGCCGCTGGATCGATCCGGGGTCGCCCGTATGATCGAGCACGCCAGTCGGCTGGCCGACGACCAGCGCAAGCTCACCGCCGACGACCGGGTCCTGCGCGACGTGCTCACCGAGGCCGGGTACTGGGCCGGTGAAGCGAATTCGGGCGTGGTCACGGGAGAGCACGTTCAGCGGGCCATCGACGAGCGCAGCGAGCGCGCCGGACGCTTGCGCAAGGCCAGCCTCGAACAGATCGACCGCGGCACGGTCATGGTCTCGACCAGCGGCGAGGCGGTGGCGCAGATCAACGGCCTGTCGGTGATCCAGCTCGGCGATTTCCGCTTCGGTCGCCCGTCGCGAATCACCGCGACCGCCCGTCCGGGCAACGGTCGCGTCGTGGATATCGAGCGCGAGGTCGAACTGGGCGGGCCGATCCACAGCAAGGGGGTGCTCATCCTGTCGCGATTCATCGCCAGCCGCTATGCGCCCGAAAGCGAGTTGTCCCTCTCGGGCAGCGTAGTCTTCGAACAATCCTACGGCGGTGTCGACGGCGATTCGGCTTCGCTGGCCGAGACCTGCGTGCTCTTGTCGGCCATCGCCGGACTGCCCCTGAAGCAGTCGCTGGCCGTGACCGGCTCGGTCAACCAGCACGGCAGGGTGCAGGCCGTCGGTGGCATCAGCGAAAAGGTGGAGGGCTTCTTCGACGTGTGCCGACAGGCCGGTGAACTCGACGGTCACGGCGTGATCGTTCCGGCAGCCAACGTCGAGCACCTGATGGTCAATCCGGCCGTGCGCGAAGCCGTGGGCGCCGAGCGGTTCCGGATCTATCCAGTCGAGTCGGTCAATGACGCCATCGAACTTCTGACCGGAATGCCAGCCGGCGAGCCCGACGAGGAAGGAAGCTATCCAGAGGGCAGTTTCAACCGCCGCGTTGCCGAGCGCCTGCAGCATTTCGCCCGGGTTGCCCGCCGCACACGGGACAAGGGCGCGAGTCGGGAAAACGATGAGGACGAATCCTGACAACGGACGGTCCGATGGCATGACCCCGACGAGGGTCGTCGTGCTGCTCGACGCCTCGCCGGATGCGCTGCGCGCACTGGAAGTGGCGGCCGAAATGGCTCGGCGCCATGACGTGCCCCTGCTCGCCGTGACGGTGGAGGAAACCGATCGCCTCCGAAGCGCGGCCTTTTCCTTCGCCAGCGAAGTCGGCGCCGCTTCCGGGGTCATCCGGCCGATGGACGAAGCATTGCTGAGCCGTCGGCGCGAGCGCCTGCCGGTCGGCATCCGCCGCGCCGTCGAACGGGTTGCCGGCAGCGACGGCATCAGCTGGCGCCTGGTGGTCGCGCGTGGCCGCCTCGTCGAAGAAGTGCTCGCCCTGTCCGAGCCGGGCGACGTGCTGATGCTCGGGCGGGTGGGCTGGTCGTCGCGGCTGGGGCGCAAGCTCGGCACCGCACCGCTGGTGCTGGCGCGCCGGGCGATGGGCAGCGTGCATATCTGTTCGGCGCAGCCGGAGCGGGAACGCGGCCGGATCGCGGTTCTGGTCGAAGACCCCGCCGCCGCGCGGCCCATGCTCGGCCTGGCCGCCGAGCGGGCGCGCAAGGCCCGGCGCGAGCTGGTCCTGCTGTTGCCGTCGGCGATGAATGCCGATTCCGAGCGCCTGGCCGGCGCGATGGGGCGCCCGGTACCCGCCTGGCGATCGCGCGAGCTAGGGTCGCTGGCAACCGGCGAGATGCTGCGGGTGCTGGCCGAGGAGGGGGCGGTGGAACTTCTGGTCGGTCGCGGGGGTGCCTGGCTCGACTCCCCCGCCGCCGCGCGCCTGCTCGCCCACTGGCAGATGCCCCTGCTGGTGGTGGGTGATCCGGCGAGACCTTAGTCGAGCACGATCTCGCCGGCGGGCTCGCGCAGGTTGTAGCGCGAGGCCATGGCCGCCCCGTAAGCGCCGGTGTTGGCGATGAGCAGGATGTCGCCCTCGCTCGACTGCGGCAGCAGCCGGTCCAGGCCGAGGATATCGCCGGTCTCGCAGATCGGGCCCACCACGTTGTAGACGTGATCGCCGGGTTCGTCGATCCGGCTCAGGTTCACGATCTCGTGCCAGGCCCCGTAGAGGGCCGGGCGAATCAGGGAGTTCATGCCGGTGGCCACGCCCACGTAACGCACGTCGCCCTTGCCCTTGGTCTGGGTGACGCGGGCCAGCAGCGCGCCGGCCGGCGAGACGACGTAGCGACCCGGCTCGATCCAGATCTGCACCGAGCGCGGCAATTGCCGCTTCAGTTCGGCCAGGCCGCCGTCCATCGCGGTCATGTCCAGCGGCAGTTCGTCGGCGCGGTCGGGCACGCCCAGGCCGCCGCCCAGGTTGATGATCTCGACGCTGTCGATCCGGCGCGCCGCCTCGCCGAGGGTCTCGAGGCTGCGGTGCCAGTTGTCGGGGTGCATGATGCCCGAGCCGGTGTGGGCGTGCAGGCCGCGAATGCGGATGTCGTGGGCGCGACACAGGGTCATCGCACGGTCCAGTTCGGCCAGGGGGATGCCGAACTTCGAATGGCTGCCGGCGGTTCGAACGAGCTTGTGGTGGCCCAGGCCCGAGCCGGGGTCCAGGCGGAGAAAGACCGCCTGGCCGGCGAGTTCACGACCCCACTGCTCGAGGACGTGCAAGTTGTCGACCGTCAGCGGCAGGCCCATGGCCACGGCCCGCCGGTATTCCTCGCGCGGCGCGAAGTTGGGCGTGAACAGCATGTCGGAGGGCTTCAGGTCGGGCACCTGCTCGAGAGCGTGCTCGGCCTCGGCCAGCGAGACGCACTCGATGCCGAGCCCGCCGGCCACGGCCGTTCGCAGGATTTCGGGGTGCGGATTCGCCTTCATGGAATAGAGGACGCGGTCGACCGAACTGAGGCCGCGCAGCTTGCGGCAGGCCTCGCGCACCGTCGGCAGGTCGTAGACGTAGGCGCTGTCGCGTCCTTCCATGCGATCGAGCAGCTCGGCGCGGCGCTCGCGCCACCACGGCGTGACCTGCACGGGCGCGGCTTCGTCGCGGAACAGTTGCTCGAAGGTCGGCCCGAAAACCGAGTCGCCGCCGACCCCGCCGGGTATGACCTGCTGGTGAAGCTGCTGCACCAGGCGGTCGGCGTGGCGCGACTCGACCACGAAGGTCAGGTTGAGATCGTTGGCGGCCTGGCTGACCTGGAAGATTCGTCGTTGCTCGAAGACTTCCAGCGCCGGGCCGAGACGATGCAGGATCGTCCGGATGCCCAGGCCCACCAGGCTGACGGTGGCGCAGTCGGTGAGGATCTCGACCTTGCACAGCCTTCCCAGCGCTCTTGCCAGTTCGTCGAGTACCGCCTGGTCGGCCACGTTGGCGCCCGGGTCCAGGGTCAGCGTGACGTTGGACTCGGAAGTCGAAACCTGGTCGACCGACAGGCCCAGCTCCCGGAAGACGTCGAACACCGCGGCCAGGAACCCGACCTGCTGCCACATGCCGATGTCCTCGAGCGAGACCAGCGTGATGGGCTTGCGCTGGACGATGGCCTTGACCTGGGCGCCGTGCTCGTGCGCTGCCGGTGTGATGCGCGTGCCCTCGATGTCCGGCCGGTCGGTCTGGCGCATCCGGATCTCGATGTGCTGCTCGTGGGCAGGAATCAAGGCGGCCGGGTGCAGGGCCTTGGCGCCCATGGCGGCCAACTCCTGCGCCTCGCGGAAGCCGACTTGCCGGAGCAGGCGCGCACCGGGCACGCGCCTCGGGTCGGCCGAGAACAGGCCGGGAACATCGGAGAAGATGTCCACGCGTCGCGCGCCGAGCACCGCCGCGAGGGCGGTGGCCGAAGTATCCGAGCCGCCGCGGCCCAGCAGGACCGTTTCGCCGGCCGGGTTGGCTGCTACGAAGCCCGGCATCACCCACACTTCGGACTCCCGGGCCAGTCCGGCTGCGAGCTCCGGGTCGGGGCGGGGCAGGCAGCGCGCCGAGAGGTAGCGCGCCCGCTGGCTGCGGGATTCGCGCTCGTCGCTGACCAGCACCCGTCGGCTGTCCAGCCAGGCGGCTGCCACGCCGTCGCGCGCGAGACGGGCCACGGCCAGCCGGCTCGACAGCATCTCGCCGGCGGCGAGCAGGCGCGCCTGGTGGGCCGGCGACCGGACGTCGAATTCATCCTCCAGGAACTGGCGGAGTGCCGTCAGCGGCTCGTCCAGCGTCGAGCCGGGCAGGCCGCAGTCCGACAGCATGGTTTCGTGGCGTTGCCGCACTTCCGCGTAGAGGCCGCCGGCATCGGCTTCGGTGCCGGAATCGATGTGCGCCTGCAAAAGATCGGTGATGCCGCGCAGCGCCGAGACCACGATCGCCACTTTCAAGCCTTCCGCCTTGGCCTGCTCGACCTGCCCGGCGATGCGCGGCCAGTTCTCGGCTCGCGCCACGGAACTGCCGCCGAACTTGAGTACGCGCCATTGCCCTTCTTGGACGCTTGCGACTTGATTCATTACGATGTACCGATGAGGGTGGATTCGCTGTACCGAATAAAATCGGCTATTCTGGCCGAAAACACGGTTGGGGCCGGCCCGCAGGCGGGACGGGAACCACCGCGATTCTACGCGATAGAGCGAACATGAATAGCGTCACGCAAGGGTCGGGGAACAGGCGTTCGGCATCGGTCAGCGATGTGGGTCGCGTCCGGAGGGAAAACCAGGACGCGGTACTGGCCGACGACGAACTGGGCCTGTGGCTCGTGGCCGACGGAATGGGAGGACACGCCGGGGGAGCGCGGGCCAGCGCGATCGCCCGCGATACCGTGCGCGAGCGAAGCGGCCGGGGCGAGAGCCTGGCCGAGGCCGTAATGGCCGCTCACCACGCCATCCGGGCCGAGCAGCGCGAACGTCCCGAATACAACGACATGGGCACGACAATCGTTGCGCTCGCCGAGCGCGACGGCCGCTACGAGGTGTGCTGGGTCGGCGATAGCAGGGCCTATCGTTTCTGCCCGGAAAGCAAGCGTCTCGAATTGCTGACCCGGGATCACAACGTCGCCGGCGTGCTCGTGGCGTCCGGGGCGCTGACCCCCGACGAAGCCACACGCCACCCGCAGCGCCATGTTCTGACCGATTGTCTCGGGCTGGCGGGTGATGAAGCGCCGCGCATCGACCTGGTCGAGAACGAATGGCGGCCCGGCGACATGATTCTGCTGTGCTCCGACGGGCTTTCGGGCGAGCTCGGAGACGGCGAGATCGAGCGCATCCTGCGCTCGGCCGAGGCATTTGACGCACAGGGACTGGTCGACACGCTCCTGCAGGGCGCGTTGGCCTCCGGCGCTCACGACAATGTCTCGGTCGTGGTCGTGGCGGCGCCTGAATCGGCGGCGCCGCAGCGTTCACGCTGGAAGTGGCCCTTCGGGCGCCGCTCCGGCTAGAATGAGAACAAATCGGAGGGATCGAAGATGAGCAGCGAAAGCGGTCGTTCGGGTCGCAAGGACCATGGCCCGCAGGGCACACAGGTATTCAGCCGTGACGAAGTCAGCCAGCTCATCGAAGAGGCCGCCGGCGAGCCGACCTCGGCCTCGCGGGCCGAGCTGACCGGGCTGAGCAGCGGCGTTAGCGGGCAGTCGTTCGCGCTGAGCGCCACGCGCCTGATCGTCGGGCGCGGTGACAGTTGCGACCTGCGCCTGGAGGATTCGAGTGTTTCGTCCGAGCACGCTCGGCTGGTGCGCGATTCGGCCGGCTGGCGGGTGGTCAACCTGCTGTCGACCAACGGCACCTTCGTCAACGATCGCAAGGTATCGAGCTCGGCGCTGGCCAACGGTGATCGCATCCGTTTCGGTCGCGTGGAGTTCCGTTTCTACGACCCCGACCAGAGCCATCCGGCCGCGGAGGGGGGGTCTGGATGGCTGCCGTGGGTGGCCGTGGCCGTCGTCGCCGCCGCCGTGATCGCGGGTGTGGTCTGGGTGCTCCAGTAGCAGCGGATTCCGCCAAGCGCGCGGAATCCGTTCTTCCGAATCGAAGCTGATCAGCCGGGGGCGCCCTTGTAGGTGCCCAGCACCACGACGGTCTTGCCCGAGGCGCGGATCATGCCTTCTTCCTCGAGGTTCTTCATCACGCGTCCGGCCATCTCGCGCGAGCAGCCGACGATCCGGCTCAGCTCCTGGCGGGTGATCTTGATCTGGGTGCCCTCCGGATGCGAGATCGCGTCCGGCTCGCTGCACAGGTCGATCAGGGTCTTCGCGATGCGCCCCTGGGTGTCCAGGAAAGCCAGGTGGAAGACCTTGCGGCGAGTGTAGAGCAGTCGCTGGGCCAGCTTGGAGCCGATGGCCGTCAGGATGTCGATCGCATGCTCGCGCAATTCGTTGTCCAGGGCCTGGCGCAGTCGCTCGTAGGAGACCTCGGCGACCTCGCACTTGCTGCGCGTGCGCACCAGGGACTCCCGCTGTGAGGGCTTCATGAACAAGCCCATCTCACCGATGAAGTCGCCTGGATTGAGGTAGCTGAGGATGAGCTCCCGCCCGTCGTCGCCCTCGGTGGAAACCGAGACCGAGCCCTCGATGATGTAGAGCAGGCTGTCGCCGGAATCGCCCGGGCGCATGATGGTCGTCTTGGCCGGATAGTGCTGGCGCTGACAGATCGCCAGGAAGCGGTCCATCGCCTCCCGGTCAATTGGATAGAACTGGAAATCTCTCATCGCGTCTTCTAGTAGTAGTGTTGTATGGATGCCTTCCCTTTCCAGCGTTCACGCTCGGGAATCTAACTGCCTGTGGACCCCCGTAAGTGGCGCTTCGTCACCAATTCTGCCCCTTGTTCGTGACGTGCGTCAAACGCGTGACCGCGCGTTGCACGGAAGTGTAACGGATTTCGGGGTGGAAACGAGGCCGGCGAATCGTCGATAATTGCTCCCTTTTACCGGCGCTCGGCACGGGATTGCACTCAATGGTTTCACGTCGCATCAAGCTTCACGGCTTCAACAACCTGACCAAGGCGCTCAGCTTCAATATCTACGACCTGTGCTTTGCCACCTCGTCGGATCAGCGCAAGGACTACATCGCCTACATCGACGAGGCCTACAACGCCGAGCGCCTGACGCAGATTTTGACCGATGTGTCGCATATCATCGGCGCCAACATCCTCAACATCGCGCGGCAGGATTACGAGCCCCAGGGAGCGAGCGTGACCATGCTGATCGCCGAGGAGCCGGTCGAGAATGCCGGCGACACGGCCTCGGCCGCCCCCGGGCCGCTGCCGGAATCGGTGGTCGGCCATCTCGACAAGAGCCACATCACCGTCCACACCTACCCTGAGAGCCACCCGCACGACGGCATCTGCACCTTCCGGGCGGACATCGACGTGGCAACCTGCGGCGTCATCTCGCCGCTGAAGGCGCTCAACTACCTGATCCACAGCTTCGAGTCCGACATCGTCACCGTCGACTACCGGGTGCGCGGTTTCACCCGCGACGTGCGCGGCCGCAAGCACTTCATCGACCACAAGATCACCTCCATCCAGGACTACTTCAGCCGCGACACCAAGAAGGCCTACGAGATGATCGACGTGAACGTCTACCAGGAAAACCTCTTCCACACCAAGATGCGGCTCAAGGACTTCGACCTGGACAACTACCTGTTCGGCATCAACGCCGACGACCTCGAAAAGCGCGAGCGCAACCGCGTCGAGAAGCGGCTGCGCAAGGAAATGCAGGAGTTGTTCTACGGGAGGAATCTGTAGCGAAGGCGCGTTTGTTCGCTCCTTCGTTCTTTCGTTCCGGCGCGTTTTGCGTTGGGGGCCTGGGTCGGGCTGGCGTCACGGGACGTTGTGGGGGTCTCGACACGTCAAAGGCTTGGGTGAGGTTGGCGGTACCGGTCGGTGTGCGGGTCTCGACAAGTCAAAGGCGTGTCGCCCGGGCGCACTTCGCGCGCGCCAGCTGAGGGGATTCGGAGGCGTAGATACTCTGGCTGGGATCAAGCACCTTTGGGTTCGATTGCAAAGAGTTTCGAGCTATCGAAGGGCTGGCCGGTCTTCATGCAGGCCCACAGTCCGGTGAGCATCTTCCGCTG